>DATBCM010000145.1:0-12811 GCA_036270455.1 Gemmatimonadales bacterium
GCGGGCCAGAATGTACGCGTGGTCGTAGTAGAGAATCGCGGGCGGGGTTCCGTCGGGCCAGCGCGCGAGGGCAAGCTGGCCGCGCACCGGCTCGACGGGCAGGGGCCGGGGCAATCCCTCGAGCCGCGCCGCCCACGCACCCGCCGCTACCACCACCGCTCCAGCCGCGCGCTTGCCCCGGGCGGTTCGAACGCCGGTCACGTGCCCGCCGTCGATCACCACACCGGTGACCCGCTCGGTCCGGACCTTCACGCCCAGTCGCTCGGCGTCCTGGCGGAGCGCCTGAGTCAGGAGCGGCGGATCGATGGCGCCGTCTTCGGCGGCGAGGAGGGCGCCGAGGGCGTCAGGAGACAGGGCCGGCCACGATTCGCGGACTTCCTGCGCTTCCAGCCACCGGCAGGACAACCCCATCTGCCGCTGCCACGCGGCGGCTTTCCGGAGGCGGTCCACGCCCGCTTCGTCGAACGCCACCGACGCGATCCCGTCCCGCCAGAACCCCACGTCGACTCCGGTGGTATCTTTGAGCGCGTTGGCGAGGGGTTCGTACGTCTCCCGTCCACGGATCGCGAGCGCCAGCAGGGCTTCGTCGTCGGGCTCGATCTGGGCGGCCAGCATGCCGGCGGACGCCGGAGAGGCGGCGGCGGGATCGGGGCCCGGCTCAAAGAGCACCACCCGGAGACCGCGCAGCGCGGCGGCACGCGCGCAGGCCGCGCCGACCACGCCGCCGCCGATCACGGCCACATCCGGTGAAACCTCGCGGGTCATCGGATCGTACGCCCAAGTGGAGTGCGGAACTTCACGGAGGACACCATGTTCCGGAGCATCATCGGGTTTGCGGTACTCGCGGTCGTCGCCTGGATCGCGCTCAAGATCTTCTTCGGGCTCCTGTCCGGCATCATGGGCCTGGCCATGACGGTACTGTGGCTGGCCGCCATCGGATTCATCTGCTACCTCGTGCTGCGCGTCCTGGCGCCGCGCACGGCGGACCGGGTCCGGGAAGCGATCAAGGGGCGACCCTCAGCCTAGGGTCTGTAGCACCTTCCAGCACAGCAGCGGCAAGAGAATCTCATGGTGGCCGGTGAGCTGGACGCCCCGGCCCCCTTCGAGGGTCGGGCGTTCGACCACGTTCACGCGCGGCCGGTAATGCCGCTGCATGTCGCAGTCCACCGCCGTAAAGGTGGTTGGCTTCCCGCCATTCAGATTTCGCGCAATTGTCAGGGCCTTGAGGAACACCTCGGGCATCAGGACGGCGCTCCCCAGATTCAAGACCACGCCTCCCTGGTCGAGCCCCGGCAATGATCCCGCCAGTCGCTTGAAGTCGCGGTGGCTGGTGGCCCCGATGGCCGCGCCGTCCGCCGTGGGATGCTGATGGGTGATCTCGGCGCCCAACGCCGCATGGACGGTGCAGGGGATACCGAGCGCGTGGGCGGCGAGGAGCACCGACACCTCCCCTCCCGGCAGTCCCTTCCGGTCCTGCAGCGCGCGTCCCAGGGCTTCCCCGGCGCCCCAATTTTTCTTGGCGCCGTTCGAAATCGCCGCGTTCATCTCCCGGCCCGTCTCTTCGGCCATGCCGAACGTCCCGTCTTTCAGGCCGGCCGCCACATCCTCGCTCGTGCCACCGAAGGCGGCCAGCTCGAAGTCGTGGATGGCGGCGCTGCCGTTCATCGCGACGTGGGTGATGACCCCGCGCTTCATCAGGGCGATCAGCAGGGGGCCCAGGCCCACCTTGATCACATGGCCGCCCATCATCACCAGGACGGCCTTCTTCGCGGCCGCGGCCTGCACCAGGCGATCGGCGACGAACCGGAGATCCCGGGCGGCGAGAATGTCGGGCAGGGATTTCCAGAACGCCGCGAACGAGGGGTCGGCGCCGGGGGGATGCGCGAGCAGGGTGAAATCGACTTTGTTGCGGCGGCCGGCGATGGGAACCGTGGTGAGGCGGGAGAGGTCCGCCTCGCGGTACTCGGTCATTGGTGCTCCGGGACGGAGTACTCCTTGAGCTTCAGGGTGACCTGGCCGAACGAAAACGTCGATTGCAGAGCGAGGAGCGTCCGGGTGGAGTCGTCGGACAGCCAGATCCGGGCGTCCGCCTTCTCGGCGAAGATCCCCCGGCCGTTGGGAATGGCGGGCCGGACGACGATGGCGTTCCACTTCCTGCCGGCGACGCTCACCCGGTCGTGTCCCACCACCTCGACGATGATGGGGTCATTCTCGGGACGGAAGTACCGGCGGTATTCGTATTTCTTTCCGTCCTCGAGAGGCACGGTGCGGATCCAATAAAGGAAGGCCGCGTCATCCAGCGGATTCGGGACCGACGCGTGGGTGGTGTCCGTCCCGTCCGACCGGTAATAACCGGAGTCCGGGAAGATGTCGTACGTGTGTCCCCAGCGTTTGCCTTTCTCATCGGTGTCGACTTTGTACCGCCGCGACACGAAATCGTCCTTCCCCACCCACGACTCGAGCTTCTGGTCGAGCTTGTACGCCCCGAAGAGCGCACTGCCGAGAATGTGGAAGACCAGGTGCACGGTGGGGGTGCCGCGGATGGTGTCGAGGTTCGACACGTCCATCGTGGCGGTGCCGACGCTGATGAATCCGTACTTGGCCTGAAAGACCAGATGCTCGCCGATCGGGAAGGGCACGGGGCGGGTGGCCGGCGCGCCGGCATTCGAGTCCGCAGCGGGAGCGGTCTGCGCACCGGCGCGGGGCGCGGCAAAGAGCATCAGTGTGGCGAGCAGCGCCAGGCGCGCGGCGCGGACCGCCGGGCGGGCACGCCAGGCCCGCAGCAACTCGTCCAGTCCCGTGGTCCGGGACTCCCGCTGGCGGAGATCGTAGCGGGCCGAATACCCGACGGTTTCGAGCTTGCGCGCGTGCCGGATGAGCCGCGCCACCAGCTCCGCATTCGCCGCCCAGCCATCCGTAGTCAGCAGGGTTTCCGCCCCGGGGCGGAGCGCCTGCCGCAGGACCACCAGCCGGAGTGCGAGGAAGCCCGATACCGTATCCCGCACACCGGGGACGTGGAGGAGTCGCGGCGCCCACGCGCGGCACCAGCGGAAGCCGCGCTTTACCGCGCCCGCGTGCTGCTTCTGCTCACCGACCACCAGGTCCGCGCCGGACTCGAGCCGCTTGACCATCTCTTCCATTGCGTCCGGGCTGTGCACGAAGTCGGCGTGGAGCGTTATGGCGCAGTCCCGCTTGGGGCGGTCGGTCCGCTGCAGGGCGGCCATGAGGAGCGCCTCGAGACTCTTGGCGTATCCTTGCCGCTCCTGGTTGGTGATCACGGTCATGGGCAGGACGCGTGCGTAGCGCCCCAGCACTTCAGCCGTCTCGTCGGTGGACGCATCGTCACAGACCAGGATGTGGTACTCACGGGAAAACCCGGTGAAGACCTGGCGGACTTTCCAGAGGACCAGCCCGGCGGTGCGGGCCTCGTTGTGCACGGGGACGCAGACGTAAATCATGGGCTGGAATCTAGGCGAGGAGCCGGTACTGGGCCAAGACAGCTTCCGCCATGAACTTAGCGGTCGAGCGGACGGGCAGGGTGACCTGGGGTGGGTGCTCGAGCGCCTGGACGGTCTTCGCCGCCAGCGCCTCCGCGTCTCCCACCGGCGCGAGCCATTCCGCGGGCACTATCTCCGGCAACCCGCCGGCGGCGGTCGCCACGACGGGCCGCTCCAGCGCCAGCGCGTGGAGCGCGACGCTTCCCATCCCCTCTTCCTTGGATGACATCACGAACACGCTCGCCTCCCGGATCAGAGCATCCACCGGCTCGACATACCCCACCAGGTGAACGATGTCTCCGACATGGAGGTTCGCGATCTCCCGCTGCAACGATTCGCGGAGTGGGCCCTCGCCGGCGATCACCCAATGCAGCTGCGGTGCCCGAGCGCGCGCCGCCGCGGCGGCGCGGACGAGCGTCAACTGGTCCTTGTGGTCGACCAGGGCGGCGGCGTTCGCGGCGAGGGGCGCTTCGGCGGGGAGGCCCAGACGCTGCCGGATGTCGGGTGCCTGCCCGGCGTTCGCGCGGATCTCGTCGGGGTCGATGCCATCGTGAATCACGACGATGTCGCGTTCGTTTACTCCGTCTTCAACCAATACTCGTTTCACTCCCGCCGATACGGCGATGATCCGATCGGCTCGGTGCCACCCGCTTCTCCGTTTGACGTGAAAATCGACGCGCCGATGCGCAATCAGCACGTAGGGGTCGCGCTTTTTCGGTTGCCAGAGAGCGAGCGAAAGGCTGTGGCTGTCGTGCACATGAACGATATCTGGCTGAAAGTCGTTGATGGCGCGTTTGAGCGCGAACCAGGCGCTCGGTGAAAGACCGACATCCCAGCTCGTCTCGATAACGGAGGCTCCGTCCGCGCGTGCACGGTCCGCGAGCATCGATCCGAAAGCGGTGATGAGGTTGTTTTGAACGTCAGGGTGTTTGGTGAGCTCCCGGCAGAGCAGACGGACCTGATTCTGTCCGCCCCGCCACTCCCGGCCGGAGTCGACCTGTAGGACCCGCACCGTCAGGCCGTCCTGGCCGTCAGCCGGCGCGGCGGACGCCGCCCAGCACCGTGCGGAGCTCGGCCAGCGTGAAGGGCTTATGGAGAAACGGCCGGCCGAGGGATTCCAGGAAGTGCAGGGTATCGCCGCGCACGGTGTCTCCCGTGGCGAAGATCACCCGTTCGGCGACCTCGGGGTGTTCTCGCGTCAACTTCTCATACATCTCCCGGCCGCCCAGACGCGGCATCCGGAGATCGCATACGATCACGTCGAAGGGTGCCGCAATGGCGCGGTCCACGGCATCGCTTCCGTCGGAGGCGACCTCGACCGAATGGCCCCAGGCCTCGAGGGTCGCCCGCATGTAATGGAGGATGTGGGGCTCGTCGTCCACCACCAGCACGCGCAGCTGTTCACCCATAGCTCCGGGCGCAGCCTGATTGCCGCTCGTGCGCGCCAACCCGGAGCCCGGAAGCTCGACGGTGAAGGTCGCCCCCTGGTTCGGCGCCGAGTCGAGTGTGATCCGGCCGCCATGCTCTTTCACGATGCCCTGCGAGATGGAAAGGCCGAGCCCCGTGCCCTGACCTTCGGGCTTGGTGGTGAAGAACGGCTCGAAGACGCGTTGGGTCAGGTCCTCGGCGATGCCCGGGCCGTCATCGGCAATGGAGACCGAGCATCCGTCGAGCCACCGGCGGGCGGTGATCCAGATATGCCCGCCCCCAGGCCGTTTCGTGCTCGCGATCGCCTGCGCCGCGTTCACGATCAGATTGACGAACACCTGCTTGATCTGGTTCGCATTCACCGCGATGGGCGGGATGGCGGGCTCGATCTCGAGCGAGGCCTCGACCTTGAGCGCCATCAGCTGATTGCGGAGGAGCGCGAGCGTGGACTCGAGAAGCGGACGAATCGAATGCGACTGCCGCTCGCCCTCCTGCTTCCGCGCGAACGACAACAGGTTCCGCACGATGGTCGCGGCCCGCTCAGCCTCCTGACGGATGACCTGCAACGGCTCGACGAGTGCGGGCGGGATCTCGCCGGCCTCGGCGAGAAAGTCGGAGAAGCCCACGACGGACGCGAGCGGATTGTTGAGGTCGTGCGCTACGCCCGCGATGAGCTGGCCCATGGCCGACATCTTCTCGGACTGAATCAGCTGGTCCTGGAGGTGATGGCGGTCGGTCGTGTCTTCGAAGAGGAGGACGGCGGTGCCGACGTCCGCGCCCGCCATCCGGGTAGCGCCCACCGCGAACACGCGGTCTCCCGACCGGATTTCGATGGGCGCGGCTCCCGGCGCCTCGAGCACCCGGGACACGATGTCGGCCCAGGCGGGCGGCACGAGCGAGAGCCACGCGCGCCCGGGAAGGGCCGTCACCGGCACCTGAATCAGGTCCGCGAACACCCGGTTTGCCCGGCGCACGATGCCCTGGCCATCCACGATGCAGATCGCCTGGGAGATGGAGTCGGCGGTCAAT
This sequence comes from Gemmatimonadales bacterium, assembly GCA_036270455.1. Lineage (GTDB taxonomy): Bacteria > Gemmatimonadota > Gemmatimonadetes > Gemmatimonadales > GWC2-71-9 > 40CM-2-70-7. The sequence goes on from DATBCM010000145.1 coordinate 5,955, forward strand.
TCCCACTCGCGCTTGCCGACCGACAGGAGCTCCACGAGCCGCGCATTGGCGAGCGCGATGGCGGCCTTGGCGCAGACCACCTTCACATACGCCAGCTCGGGTTCGTCGAAGGCCAGCGGTTTGTCGGAGCCGATGGACACGGCGCCGATAGACCGGCCCACGGCGAGGAGGGGTGCTCCGATCCACGAGGCCGGCGGCTCGATGACCCCGGAGGACCCGGCCCGGGCGGCCTCGGCGGCGACGTTCTTGGGAATGACGAGCGGGCCCTTGCGCAGGGCGAGCTGCAGGAGTGGGTCGTCGGTCCGCGTGGGCGTCGGCGCCTGATCGTGGACGATGGTGAGATGATTGGACTCGAGGTCGAGCAGGACGACGGACAGCCGGCTGGGGCGGAGCGGCTCGTCGAAGGCGCGGGCCATCACATCGACGACCGTGCTGGGGCGGAAGGCGCTGGACAGCTCGGAGGAGATCGAGGTCAGACGGTCCAGGATGGAGACGGCGGCTTCGGGGACCCCTCGCTTCACCCGACCGCCTCGACGCCGAGTGCGGCTTCGGCGAAGGCGCGGAAGAGCCCGACTTCGGCGATGTCCTCCGGGTGCCATTGGACCCCGATCAACCACTGGCCTTCCGGCTGGCGCAGCTCGACCCCTTCCACCACGCCGTCGGGAGCCCGCGCGGTGACCGTCAGCGCGGGCGCGATGTCCCTCAGCGCCTGGTGGTGCCGGCTGTTGGCGCGCAGGGACTGCCGGTTCACCGCGCGACTCAGGAGGGAGAGGCGCTCGATGGTGACCTCATGCTCCCCAGCGTCGTGAGCGATGGGCCCCGGGCACTCGGACGGCAGGTCCTGATACAGGGAGCCCCCCAGCGCCACGTTCAGGATCTGCATCCCGCGGCAGATCGCAAACACGGGAATCCGCAGCGTGAGCGCCGCGCGCGCCAGGGAGGCTTCGACTACGTCGCGTTGCTGGTCGATCCGCCCCAGCTGGGGATGGGGGCCGGCACCATACATCGCGGGATCGACGTCCTCCCCACCGGACAGGACCAGCCCGGTCACGACCTGGAGGGCGAGGGCCGCATGCGACGGTTGCAGGGACGTGGGGAGCACGAGTGGGACGAGACCGGCCTTTTCCAGCGCTGTGACGTACGAGGTGTTGAGATGGACCCGCTCGTCCTCGTCGGTGTGGCGATGGGCGGTGACGGCGACGACGGTCATTGCGTCGCGCGGACCGAATCCCCGAGCAGCGGACACTTGGGGTTCGACACCCCGGTCCAATCCACCCGGACGCCGAACAGGGGAATGTCCGCTCCGCCGCTCGAGACCGTGCCCAGCTTCGGGTACCCGCGCGGCGCGGGGGACTCGAAGACCATGACGCCCTCGACGCGCGACGACGTGTCATCCACGACCAGGAGTCCGAAGCCGCCGGTCCCCGCGATCGGAAAATTCGGGCCTTGATATCCCAGGACGAGATTCTTGGACGCATCGTAGCCCACGAGCGCTGTCCCCGGCTCCTTGCCGGCCACCCGGCCCGGGAGGGACGCCGGGAGTCCCCGCGGCGCTTCGGTGAGCACCATCCGCGCGTCCTGCAGCTGCTCCTGGATCACCGTCGGACCCACGACGTAACCCAGGCCGCACACCGGGGACCCGCTCCGGCCCGTGCCGCAGGCGAGCAGTGCGAAGCAGAGCAGGAGAGCCGGTGCGGCGCGCATGGGTCGAAAGGTACTAATAGACGTAGGTCACCGTCATGGTGACGGTCGCGACCGGCTCCAGGGTCCGGGGCGACAGGGCGTAGATGTAGTTGAGCGCATTGGTCGCCAGGAGCCTTAGATCGAAGGCGCCGAGGCGCCAGCCCGCGCGGAGATCGAGCACTTTGCCGGCCACCCGGGGGTCCGTCGTGTAGATCTCCACGCGATCGATGCGGCTCGAGTAGCGGAAGTCCGCGCCCACCGACGCGGGTCCCCGAACGTAATCCGCCGACAGCGTCAGCAGGTGGCGCGGGCGGAAGGGGAGGGGCCGGTTGGGAGTGGAGTCGGTGGCCAGCTCCCGCGCGTCCAAATACGTGTAGGCCACGCCGAGGGTGAGATTCGGCGTGAAGGGCGTGACTCTGAGGCTGACGTCGAGTCCGGTCAGCCGCGCGCGCTCGAGGTTCTGGAACTGGATCGTGTCCCCGGCCAGCGCCGGGGAGATGTAGTCCGTGGCCCGGGTCTGGAAGATCGCGGCGTCGGTGGTGAGCCAGGGTGTGATCACCGCGGCGTTTCCGATCTCCCCGCTCCACGCGGTCTCGGGTTTGAGGCCGGGATTAGGCACGGCATTGAAGGGCGGGATGGGCAGGGTGACGAATTTTTCCGCGAGAGACGCCGCGCGAAATCCCCGTCCCACCGACGCCCGCCAGATCCCGAGCTCCGAGGGGAGTACCGCCGCCACGTGCGGGCTGATCACCGCCGTCATCCCGCCGCCGTCGTCGGCCAGGAGGTCCACCCGCGCGCCCGCGGTGAGGCGTGCCTTGCCCGCCACCCGCTCGGCCTCCCCGTACGCGCCGAACTGTTCCTGCGTGTGGTTGTGGAAGAGGTCGCTCGTGACCTGGGACTCCGTCGCTTCGGCGCCCACGGTCACGGTCTGATCCTGGGACGGCGTCGTGACGAGGCGCCCCTCGGCCCCGAACCGGTCGGCGATCGCGAAGTCGTTGTTGGTCTGCGGCTGGAAGTCCGTGAAATGGGTCCGGAGCCAGGAGGCCCGGGCCATCCAGGTGGTGTTTTCGTCGGGGGTGCGGGTGACGGTGGCGGTCACGTAGCCGTGGTCGGAGCGAGTGTGGTTCCCCGAGTCGGCATCGCTGACCCTGAAGGGTTGGAAGGTGAGGCCGCGCATGTTGGCGCATTCGTTGGTCCCGCACCACGCGAGCGGCACCTGATACTGGTGCGTGGCCCAGGTGCCGGTGAAGAGGACGTGTGTCACCGGGTCGGGCAGCCACTCTCCTCTCCCCGCCACCTGCAGGTGGTCCGAGGCATCCTGCTGGCGGTACCCATCCGAATGCCGGCCCCCGACGGTCAGGGCCCCGCGGAACTGGTCGGTGCCGAAGGACCCCGTCAGCGAGCCGCCACCCTGCATGCCGGTGAAGCTCCGGAATTTCCAGAGGGAGTCGGGCGGGTTGGCGAATCCGCCGCCGAAGAACCGGACGCGTCCGTGGATGCCCTCAGGGATATCGCGCGTGATGATGTTCACCACCCCGCCCAGGGCCGCCGATCCGTACAACGAACTGCCGGCGCCCTTCACCACTTCCACGCGCTCCGCGTCGTCGACCGGCACGAGGTCCCAGTCGATCCCGCCGCGGTCGCCCTCATTCATCGGGACCCCGTCCACCAGGAGCAGCACCCGGGCGCCCAGCCCCTGCTCGAAACCGGAGGAGCCCCGGATGTTGATCTGTCCGTTGAGGAACTGCACGCCCGGAACCCGGTTGACCGCTTCGTCGATGGTGTTCACGGCGTGGCGCGCGATGGCGCTGTCGGATAGGACCGCGACCGATGCCGCGACGTTCTCGAGCGACTCCGGGCGTTTCCCGGCGGTCACCACGAGCCCCGGGAGGTAGAACACCCCGGCGCGGAGGGTGACGGCCCACGTCACCGAGTCGCCTGCCGGTACCAGGAGGTCCGCGGAGTCCGGACGGAAGGCGAAGGCTTGGGCGCGGACCCGCACCGGGCCGGCCGGAATCTCCCTCAGGAAGAAGCGGCCATCGGCGCCGGTGAGCGTGAACGCCGTGCCGATCACCTCGATCTTGGCCCCCACGACCGGTCCCCCGGCGGTGTCCCGCACGGTGCCGACGACGGCACCCGTGTGCTGCGCGGCCGCCGGCAGTGCCAGGCCGACGGTGAGCACGAAGACGAGTCGGCGCGTCATGGCGGGAAGAAGTAGGACACGCTGTGCATGTTGGCGAAGTCGACCACGAAGTCGATGTCGCCGGTGCCCGCCGAGTGGACGGTCACGATGCCGGGCTTGGTGGAATCCGCGGGATCGCGGTAGTAGCCCGCTTCCATGAGGTGGGCATCCTCGTTCGCGGTGTCGCCGGCGACGAGCCCGACCTTCACCCACACCGCGAGGACCCAGTGGTACTGATCGTTCAAGAGGGGGAGGGAGTACGCCTCGACAGAGTCGCCGGTCCCCGGCACGGCCAGCTGTTGGGGCGGCAAGGGGACGAAGTTGAAGAGGTCGGCCGGGCTCTGCGGGAACGTGCGGTAGGCCACGATGTACACTGCGGCGGTGCTGTCGGGGACCGAGCCCCGGAAGGTCACGTGCCCGCACACGCCCACCAGGTGGGGATCGCAGATGGGGGTCGGATGAAGGCCGTCGTTGCACCCCAGCACCAGAGCGAGGACCAGGTATCGAAGGCGTCGCATCTCCAAGCAATCTGGCCACTTCCGGCGCTCCGTCAACTTGACCGGGCCTCCCGGGGCCCGCACTTTTCGGCCATGCCTCTCTACGAGTACCGCTGCACCGCGTGCGACGAGGTGTTCACGGAGCAACTCACCATTTCGGAACACGGCAAGCGCCGGCCGGTGTGTCCCTCGTGCGGCTCCCGCGCGGTCGAGCCCGTGCTCTCCACGTTCTTCGCCAAAACCATCCGGAAGAGCTGACCGACAGGTGTTCGAGCGCTTGCGAGACGCTCTTCGGGCCGCCCTCGACGCCGCGACGCCGCCCGCCGACCTGCACCAACTGGCCGGTCAGATGCGGGAGGCCGTGGTGGACGCCAAGGTCGCTGTGCGGGAGGTCCGCGAGGCGTTGAAGCGCACGGAGCTCGAGCTGGCGGGCGAACGGCAGAAGCTCGCGGATGCGGAGCGACGGGGTCGGCTGGCGGGAGAGATTCAGGACGCCGAGACCGTGGAGGTCGCGGGCCGGTTCGCCGGAAAGCACCGGGACCGGGTCGCGATGTTCGAGAAGAAGCTTGCGGCGCAGCAGGAAGAGCTGTCCCTGGCCGAGAAGGAGCTCAACGACATGCAGTCGCAGCTCTCGGTGGCCGATCAGTCCCGGGCGGGGAGTGAGCGGAGCACCGAAGAGGCCTGGCGGGAGATCCAGCGCGCGGGGGGCAGCCGTCCGGGAGTCGATCCCGAGGATGATCTGCTCAAGTCGCAGATGGAGCGGGCGCAGCGGGAGGCGGCCGCCGACCGGCAGCTCGACGAACTCAAGAAGAAAATGCGAAAGGACTGAGCCGATGCTGTTGCTCGTGCTGGCCCTGCAGACCCCGGTTCCCCTCCCGACGACGGCACCCGCCGATTTCACCAAACGCGCTCACACCTACAGCATCGTGGCCTACGACTCCGCCACGGGGGATCTGGGCATCGCGGTGGAATCCAAGTTCCCGAACGTCGGCGGGATCGTGCCCTGGGCGCGCGCGGGCGTGGGCGCGGTGGCGAGCCAATCGCTCGGCAACACGCACTTCGGCAATGAAGGGCTGGACCTGATCGCCCAGGGCGCCACGGCGCCCGAGGCCATGCGGATCGTGATGCGCTCCGACCCGAGGCCCTCCCAGCGGCAGGTCGGGATGGTGGACGCCCTGGGGAATGCGGCGAGCTGGACCGGCGACTCCTGCTTCGACTGGGCGGGCGGCCGCACGCTCGGCTCGGGGGGTGTGATCGTGCTGGGGGGCAAGGGCCAGATGATCGTGGGCCGCGGATTCGCGGCGCAGGCGAACATCATGGTCTCGGATCAGACGGTGAAGAACCTGGCCGATGCCTTCATGGCGGCAAAGGGATCGCTCGCCGACCGGCTGATGGCGGCACTGCACGCGGGTCAGGCGGGCGGTGGGGACAAGCGGGGGATGGAGTCGGCGGCGCTGCTGGTGGTCCGCAAGAACGCCGGATACCTCGGCAACAACGACCGCTACATCGACATCCGGGTCTACGACGACACCAATCCCATCCGTGAGCTCGACCGGCTGTACCGGCTGCACCAGCTCTACTTCTTCACCTCCAAGCCCGAAGACTTGATGCCCATCACGCCGGACATCGTGAAGCAGTTGGAGCCCATTCTGTTGCGCGAGCCGCTGAATCAGAAGGAGAAGTGGCTGGCCGCTCCACAGGGTACGGCTAATCAGACGTTCCTCGAAGCGCTCGCCAACTTCATGTACTGGGAGAACTACGACGTGCGCGTCCGCATGGACGGGAAGATCGACCGCGTCGCGCTCGAGGATATTCTGGCCCGGAGAAAGAAATGAGCGCGCCCGCGGTGTCCACGCGGGACACGTCGTTCTTCGGTCACCCCCGGGGGCTGTCGACACTGTTCTTCACGGAGATGTGGGAGCGCTTTAGCTATTACGGCATGCGGGCGTTCCTCATTCTCTACATGACCACTGGGATCGGTCTCACGGACGCTCATGCCGGAAGGATTTACGGCAACTACACCATGAGCGCGTGGGCGGCTCCGATCCTCGGCGGCGTTATCGCCGACCGGTGGTTGGGGCAGTATCGCAGCGTGCTGTACGGCGGCATCATCATCGCGTTGGGACACTTCACTCTCGCCTTTCACCCGCTCCCCTTTTTCTATGCCGGCCTGACCCTCATCGTCATCGGCACCGGCCTCTTGAAGCCGAACGTCTCCGGCATCGTCGGGGCGCTCTACGAGAGCGAGGACGAGCGGCGGGACGCCGGCTTCTCGATCTTCTACATGGGAATCAACCTCGGGGCGACCCTCGGGCCCTTCATCGCTGGCGCCTTGGCGCAGAAAGTCGATTGGCACCTGGGGTTTGCCTGCGCCGGCGTCGGCATGACGCTCGGGTTGATACAGTACGTCGTCGGGCGCAAGCGGCTGGCGCCGGCCATCGAGCGTCTCGCGCAGCGGGCGAAGCCGGCGGCCAGCGTGCAGCAGGCGTCCGGGG
>DATBCM010000146.1:0-6406 GCA_036270455.1 Gemmatimonadales bacterium
CACGCGACGGAACATGTACGGCGGCGTGGCACCGAGCGTGACGGCGGCCTCCCGGTATCGCGGCTCCACCTCCCGGAGCCCAGCGGCGGTCGTCGACACGAAAAAAGGCATGGCGACGAACGCTTCGGCGATCACCACGGCCAGCGTGGTGAACGGGATCTGAATGCCGAGCCATGAGAGCATCCCACCGGCGAGCCCGGCCCGTCCGAAGGCGAGGAGCAAGCCGACGCCCGCCACGGTGGGCGGGATCACCATAGGGAGCTCCACCAGCGTCTCGAGCACCCGCCGGCCAGGGAAGTCGCGCGTCGCCAGGATGTAGGCGACGGGGAGGCCGAAGGCCGCCACGAGCACGGTGGCGATGACGCTGGTGAAGAGCGAAAGCTCGAGCGCCTGAAGGACCAGGGGGCTCGCGGCCCGCCGGATCAGCTCGACGGGGGGCACCCGCACCAGGAGGGCGACCAGCGGGAGCCCCACCAGGGCCAGGAAGAACCCGATCCCGATGGCGACCGCGATCCGCCACACCCACAACCGGGGCCGGTGGGAGCCGACCAGCGGGCTCAGCGGGAGGCCGGGGTGAAGCCGCGCGCGGCGAGCACGCGCTGTCCGACCGGGGAGAGCACGAGCTCGACGAAGGCGACCGCGTCGTCCCGGTCGGGGGCGTGGGCCAGGACCGCGATGGGGTAGTCGGCGATGACGTTTGCGGCCGCGGGGATTCCGAGAGTCTGCACGTCGGTCGCGACGTCCCGGGTCACGTCCGATCCGTACACCATCCCGGCGTCAGCTTCACCCAGCCGCACCTTGGTCACCACCGATTTCACGTTCTCTTCGTTCGAGACGACGTTGGCGTTCACACGGGTGTCGAAGTCGGACCCATAGCCCGGAAGCTTGGCGAGGTTCGCCAGCACGGTGCGTGCGTACCGCCCCGCGGGCACCACCTCGGCAGCGAGCACCACCTTGAGCTTGGGCCGGCCCAGGTCCGCGAGCTCCGTCACGTGCCCCGGGTTCGCTGCCGGGATGATCACGATCAGCTCATTGTGCGCGAACACCCGGGGCTCACCCCGGACGTGACCCGAGTCTTTGACCGTCGTCATCCAGCGGTCATCGGCGGAGGCGAACACGTCGGCCGGGGCACCCTGCTGAATTTGGAGCGCGAGGGTCTGGGACCCCCCAAAGTTGAACGAGACGGTCAGGCCGGGCCGCGCGTGCTCCAGGGAGTCGCCCAGGGCGGTGAAGGCACCTTGGAGAGAGGCTGCGGCGAACACCGTCAGGGTGCGCGGCGCGGGCGCCGGCGAGAACGCTAAGCAGATCAACCAGGGCAGGGGACCGAGCATGCCAGAAGATATCCCTCGGCCCGGTCTCCCGCCTCTCTATTCCTCGTGGGTGAGGGCCGTCCCGTCGGGGCCTACCTGAACTTCGGAACGTTTGCCGGCGGTCAGAATGGCCGCTTCGTAGGCCACCAGCTTCCCGCCTTTGGTCAGGGACTCGACCTTCGTGATCTTGCCGGCGCCCGCCTTCTTCATCAGGGCGGCACGAACCGATGGAGGAAGGGAGTCCGTCGGTACTTGCTGTTCGATCTCCAGCACCGTGCCGTCGGCCCCGATGGAGACGTCCCGTGTCAGTCCGCCCACCATCAACTGCACTTCATATTCGACGCGACCATTTTCCGTCTCCCGCGAGTACCCCCGCACCGTGGCCCCCTTGCTCTGGATCTCCGCGGTGGCGCGGACCGCGGCGGGCAGGTCGGCCGCCGTGATCTTCTTTTCCTGGGCCCGCGCGGGAATTGTCACCGCCGCGAAGAGGACTGCAGTCGTCAGCACGCGTCCGAGCATCGTTCACTCCTTGAGTGGGTGAGTCGTCGGGTGAATCTAGGCCGGCACAACTGTCGGGAGGCTGACGGCCGGCTGCCGCCGGTCAGATTCCCGTAAGGGGGCGGGGCTACACTTCCGCTCCCACCTTTCTGGAGCACCGATGTCTCGTCTGTCCCTGATCTTCGGCACCGCGGTGGTCCTGGGCGCGGCACCCATCGCCGCCCAGAACTACGCGATCACCCACACCTACAAGCTCGGCGGAGATGGCGGGTGGGATTACCTCGCGCTGGACACGGCCGGCCACCGGCTGTTCATCGCCCGCCAGGACCGCGTGATGGTCGTCGATCCCGCGACCGGCAAGCTCCTCGCGCAGATACCGGGCTTGAATCGCGCCCACGGCATCGCGTTCGCGTACGCCGAAGGCCACGGCTTCGCGACCTCGGGCGCCGACAGCACGGTCACGATGTTCGACCTGAAGAGTTTACAGGTCTTGAAGCGGACCAAGGCGGCGATCGACGACGACGCCGTCCTGTACGATCCGGCGACCAGCCACATCTTCACGATGAACGGCGACGCGAAAAGCTCATCCGTACTCGATGCCCGGACCGGTGACCTGATCGGCAACATCGACCTGGGCGGGGGCCCGGAGTTCGGCGTGTCGGCCGGGGACGGCAAGCTGTACGTCAACATCGAGGATGCGTCCGAAATCGTCGAGGTGGATGCCGCCGCGATGAAGGTGACGCGGCGCTGGTCGATCAAGCCCTGCGAGTCCCCCAGCGGGCTCGCCATCGACCGGGCGCATCACCGCCTCTTCAGCGGGTGCGGCAACGGGACGATGGGGATCTCGGACGCGCAGGCGGGGAAGCTGGTCACCACGGTGCCCATCGGCCGCGGCGTGGACGCCTGCCGCTTCGACGCCGGGACCGGTCTCGCCTTCGCGTCGAATGGGGATGGCACGCTGACGGTGATCCACGAGGACTCTCCCGACAAGTACTCCGTCGTCGGGAACGTCACCACCATGCGGGGCGCGCGGACGATGGAAGTCGATCTCGGCACGCACCGGGTGTTCACGGTGAGTGCGGAGTTCGGCCCTCTGCCGGCCGGTCAACGGCGCCCCCCCGTGCTTCCCGGAACCTTTGCCTTGCTCGAGTTGGACCGGTAAGACCCCTGATTCACTCCCCCGGGTGGTACTCCCGCTCCGTGTGCCCCTTGAGCTGGAACCGGTAGTAGTAGACGTCACGCAGGTTGCCGGACGCATACCGCCCCGCTTCGTCGTCGAAATGCGGCGAAGCGGGGCTGCCACTTTCCCCTCCCGCGGTCACGGCGCGTGCGCGCACGCTGTCGCCGAAGTCCACCACCGCCACGAAGCTGTTCCCGCTCGTCCCGTACCACTTCCGGGTGTTGGGATAGGGGCGCGCGCCGAACGAAGCGAGCGATCCCCAGAGGGACGACGTGAAGGGCACCGGAATGCTCGGCTTCGCGTCGTCGAAGTGTGACGCGATCTGATCGTCGATCCGCTGGAAGCGGTTGATCTCCCCCCAGGGTGTCCGCCAGGACCCGAAGTCCCGAGTCAGCGTGTCGCTCGCCGCGGCGAGAGCGCCAAGGAGCTCCGCACCGGTCGCGCGTTGGGAGAGGTAGTCCCAGGCGGGCAGGTCGGCCGCGCGGGCCTCGCGGAACACCCGGCGCATCGCGGCCTCGCCCCAGTACACGGCCAGGGTGGTCGGCACCGAGCCCGAGCCCCAGCGGTCGTCCCAGCCGCGCAACACCCCGATCTGCTCGGTGAGCCTCGTCTTCAGCGAGTCGCCTGCGGGCGCATCGTCATAGGCCTTCAGCAACGCCGGCAACATCTGTGCAAAGCCGGGGAGATAACTGTCGAAGGCGGCGCCGATCACGGAATCGGGCGTGGCGTTGTGCAGGGCGGGGAGCACGCGGAGCGCGTGCATCCCGCGGAAACTCTCCTCAGTGCCGGTCTCGACGTACCGCGGGAAATCGCTCCGCTTGGGCGAGTCCGGTCCCGCCGCCGACCAGGGCCAGTTGTTCGAGTTGTACAGCCAGCCGGACGCCGGGTTCACCGCCTTGGGGGTCTCGTCGACCGACAACACGCCCTGGTAGTCGGTGGCGGGGTTCGAGCCATCGACCGGCTTGGTCCAGTCGAAGGCGGTATCCCGGCGCGGGATGTAGTTCGAATGGAAGTACGCGATGTCACCCTGCGCGTCGGCGAACACGGTGTTGTTGGAAGAATTGGTGTGCAGGTCGAAGAACTTCTCGAATTCAGCGAGATTCTGCGCCTTGGTCCGTCCGTAGGACTGGATGAGAGCGTTGACCGGGCTCTGCATAAGACTCACCGTCACCCATTGATCGCCCTGCTTCCGGACCACGGGACCGTGCCGAGTGAAGTACGCGGTGAAGGTGCGTTGGGCGAGCCCCGAGGCCGTCGCAAAGGAGATCGTCACGGGCCTCGTGGCAACCGGCAATTCCTGACCCGCGTGCCGGTAGGTGTGCCCCGGGCCGGAGGGGGTCACCGTCTCGAGGAACTCGTCGATGTTGTCGACACCCGAGGAGGTGTGCATCCAGCCGACCTTGCCGTTGAACCCCTGGTAGATGAAGAACTGTCCCCAGGTCGCCGCCCCGTATGCGTCGAGGCCTTCGTCACTCACCATCTGCAGCTCGGACCGGAAATAGAACGAGGTGTGGGGGTTGATCCACAGGATGGCGTGGTGATCGGCGGTCCGGGAGGGCGCGATCGCGATGCCATTGGAGCCCGTCGGTTCCTCCTGGATCCCGTCGCCGCCGGTTGCCCGGGGAGCCCGTGGCACCGAGTCCCCGTAGAACGCCGCGAGCTGTCCCACGTTGATGCGCTCGATGTCCCCGCCGATGCTGCCTTCCGCGAAGCTCAACGCCATCCAGGGCTCGAAATGCGTGATGGCGCGTGGCTTCACCTCGGGATGCTTGTAGAGATAGAAGTTCAGGCCGTCCGCGAATGCATCCATCAGTTTCTTGAGCCAGACCGGGCTCGCGGCGTATTCGGCCTTCAGGGAATCCGTGTCGATGAAGAGTTGCTGCCGCAGGTCCTGGAAGACGGCCGAGGGGCCCTCTGCTCTCGCGAGCCAGCCCAGCGACGTGAGGTAATTCGTCTCGATCCGGTTGAAGTCGTCCTCGGCCTGCGCGTATTCCGCGCCGAAGACGGCGTCCGCGTCGGTCTTGCCGTAGACGTGGGCGATGCCCCAGTCGTCGCGAATGATTGAGACGTTCGCGGCCTCGCGCTGCCAGCGGACGAGCTCAGCGGGGGAGGGTGAACGAGATGGCGCGGGCGTGACCAGCGTGGCGAGCACGACGAGGAGAGGTGTCATCAGGCCAAGGTTACCGTGTGGTTTCTCCTCCTTCAAGCACCCGGTCGAGCTCGTCGTATCCCGTTGGCACGGTGACCCCTTCACGCGTCGCACCGGCGGCGAGGAGCAGGCGCGCAGGTTCGGCCGAGCGCCGGTACGTCCACCACGACTCCGTGCACCCACGGACCGCCAGCATCAACGGCGTCATGCCTTTCCCGTCCCGTGCATTCGGGTCGGCGCCCCGCTCCAGGAGCAGCTGGACGAGCTTGGGGAGCACCTTCCACGACGCGACATGCAGGGCCGTGCTGTCGGGGGGCGTCCCGAAGTAGGAATCTCCGCTCCATCGCGCATCGACGGGGAGCCCCAGGTCCAGGAGAATGCGGACGCCGTCGGTATTCCATGTGCCGGTGAATTCTCCGAGCGCACGGGCGCCGTCCACTGACAGCTGACGGCTGATGGCTTGGTCCCCTCCCGCTTCCTTCGCTCCCGCCGCATCGGCACGCGCTGCGAGCTCCAGCAGCCGGTCGAGTCCCTCTAGCCTGACCGGAATCCCGCGGCGGTCGAGCTCGGCCAGCACATCCCCACGTCCCTTCCGCGCCGCGAGCTGAGCGCCCGTCATCGGCTCCTTGGTCTGGCTGTGAGGGTCGGGCCGGTTGGGGTCGGCGCCATGGTCCAACATCTCCTTGATGATCTCCAGGCCGTTGTCCCGGGCGAGGGCGTGGAGCAGGGGGCTCAAGCCCCACTTGGCCCGGGACGTAGGGTCGGCCCCATGTGCCAGGAGGAGCTTCACGGCGTCGACATAGTGCCAGTCGGAGCTGCGGATCAGCATGATGGAGAGACTGTCGGGGGTCAGCCGCCCCGTTTCGACCAGCGCTGTCACCGCGCCGAGATCGTCGGCTTCCGGCGAATGGTAGGCCACTTCGCCATCATTGGGGTCCGCGCCCCGTTCGAGGAGAAGGCGGGTGAGTCCCTCATGATGTGCGACCCCGGCGGCGCCATAAAGCGCGGTCTCGAACTCCGGGTGCGGAGGGTCGGTCCAGAAACCGGTGTTCGGGTCCGAGCCGGCATCGAGCAAGGCGGCGGCGGAGCGGAGAAACCCCGGCGTCCGTGACGGGTCCAAGCGGAGGTATTTCGACAGCGCCAGGTAGTTCAACGCGTCGCCCCCGTACGGGGGTCCCTTGCGGGTGACGGCGGCCGGGTCCGCCGCGATGAATTTCCGCACCCGCACGTCATCTCCCAGCACCGCCGCCGTCGCCAGATCGGACCCGA
>DATBCM010000147.1:0-2071 GCA_036270455.1 Gemmatimonadales bacterium
CTCGCCGGACGGGCCGACGAGCACTGAGCCGCCGGGGAATCCCTTCCCCCCTTCGAAGCCCACGAGCGACGCGAGCGCAACGTAGACCCCGTGCTCACCGGCCATGCCCCGCACCACCTGCTCCCACCGGATCATGCTGGCGGGCAGGCGCGTGCCCTCTTCGTCCACGCCTGTTCCCCGCGCCGGCGACGCACTCGGCACGATGATCAGCTGCGCGCCGTCGAGCGCCGCGATGGTCCCGGCGATCGAGTGCCAGGCGTCCTCGCAGATCAGCACCGCCGCCCGGCCACCCCACCCGGTATCGAACGCGTGAACGCCCTCGTTCCCCCGCTCGACGTAGCGCTCTTCGTCGAACACCCCGTAGGTGGGCAGGAAGATCTTGCGGTGAACGTGCCGGACTTCCGATCGCTTCCCATCGAGCGTGGCGTACAGACAGGAATTGTGAAAGCGATTGCGGAAGATCTCGTAGAAGCCGACCGCCACGTCGATGGCGGGACCCTGGTAGACCGCTACCAGGTCCTGGAAGAGCGTCCCCGCGGTCACCGCGACATCCCGGACCCCGCCCTCGAGGAAGTAGCCGGACGTCGAGGTCTCCGGAGTGATGACGAGATCGACTTTGGGCTCGGCAATGCCCGCATCGGCGAGAATCGCCCCAATGCGCGCCACGTTGGCGGCATAGTCGCCCTTCTTGGGGCGGAATTGGGCGATGGCGATGCGGGGCATGACTAAAAAGATAGGCGGTTAGACGGTTAGTCGGTTAGGCGGTTAGTTGTTAGTATAAGCGCGTGATTCTCTACATCATCATCGGCGGGATCATCGGCACCCTGGGCCGCTGGTATCTCCAGGGCTGGATTCAGTCGACCGCCCCCGCGGGCACCTTTCCGCTCGGCACCCTCCTCATCAACATCCTCGGCTCTCTTGTACTCGGCTTCGTCGCCAAGCTGGGCACCGGGAGTACGATCATTTCTCCGGAGGTCCGCGCCGGCATCACCGTCGGACTCTGCGGCGCCTTCACGACCATGAGCGCGTTCTCGTATGAGAGCCTCCAGCTCCTCAACACCGGCGACTATGTGCGGGCAGGCGTATACATGGGGGGGACGATCGTGGGGTGCCTATTCGCGGTCATGGCAGGGTCAGCGGCGGCAGGTCGGCTACTGTAGGCGTTCGAAAAAGCGCAGAAAGCAGTACGGCAGTCCGTTCCTGGTCGGTTCGGACTGCCGTCTGCAAGACTGCGAGCCTTCGATTACCTCCCGTGCCTGCCCCGTCCCCCGCCTCCACCACCGCCACCGCCCCCACCACCGCCGCCACTTCTTGGCGCCGGTGCCGACGGACGGGACGAAGGCGCGGAGAACGAACGCGAAGGCGGGGACGACGGGCGCGATTCCATGCGCGGAGCCGGACGCGACTCGTACCGGGGCGACTCCGTCCGCGGCGCGGGGCGCGTGGGCTCCTGCCGCATGGGAGTGCTGGGACGCGTAAAGCCCTGATCGTTATTGCCCCGGCCGCGACGGGGCTCGGGCTGGCTGCGGCCGCCCCGGTCGGGCGGAGACGCCTGCCGGCCGGAGGGTTGCGACGGGCGAGCTTCGGGACGCGACGGCGCACTGCCACGCGACGGAGAGCCACCCATCGATCCGCCGCGACGACCCGTTTCGGACCCGCCCCGCGGCGCCGACGACCCACCGTTCCCCGCGAAACGATTCCGGACGCCTACCGAGGTCCCCGTCGTGGTCCGCGGCACGCCGAACGGAGGACGATAGGAAGGCGCGAAGGGGCGATAGACGCCGGGCCCAGAGAACCCATACCGCGGGTAATAGCCGTACCCGTAATTGGGGCGATAGGAGTAGGCGCCGTAGAACGGCTCATCGAAGCCGTCGCAGAAGAACGCATCGTAGAAGCAGCTGTTATAGAAGCCGTAGTATGGGTGACCAAACCGGAAATTGATGAAAATCCCGGAGCCGCCGTACCAGCGACCGCAGCCCCAGCACGGATAGTAGGTTGGATAGTACGAGGGCGCGGAGTAGCCGCCGTCATACGCGACCTGAGTCGAGACCGTGTAGGTCGTCACGTCGTA
>DATBCM010000148.1:0-4329 GCA_036270455.1 Gemmatimonadales bacterium
GGCGGCTACGGGTACGCGTCGGCGGGACGCGACCCCTTTGTGCTCGAGCGCGCGGCCGGGAAGCTGGATGAGCTGCCTCCGGCCACCCTGCGCCGGCTCGGCGTGAACCTCCCCGCGGGTGGGGGCGCCTACTTCCGGATCTTTCCGTATGCGCTGGTGCAGCGCGCCTTTCGTCACTTCGACAGCCGCGGCGTGCCGGGCACCTTCTACATGCACCCCTGGGAGATCGACCCCGATCAGCCCCGCCAACAGGCACCGCTCTCGTCCCGGCTGCGCCACTACACCGGATTGTCCCGGACGCTGCCGCGTCTCGAGCGCCTGCTGAGCGAATTCCGTTTCACCGCCATCGCCGACCGCTACTCCCGCTCCGCGTCCCTCACCGCTTCGTGACCGCGCCCTCGACCGAAGTCTCCGTCGCTCCTTTCACGGGAGCCGCTCTCGACTGGGACGCCCTGGTGGCCCGCAGCGCCGGTGGCACCCATTTCCACCGTTGGGGCTGGAAGCAGGTCTTAGAGCGGGCCCTTCGTCACGAATGCACGTTCCTCAGCGCTGAGAAGGACGGCGAGCTCCGCGGTATCCTGCCGCTGACCAGCGTCCGCAGTCTGCTGTTCGGCCGGTTTCTCGTCTCCATGCCGTTCGTCAACTACGGCGGACCGCTCGGGGATCCGGGGGCGGTGCAGGCCCTCGCGCGCGACGCGGTGGCGCGCGCCGACGAGACCAAAGTCAAATTGCTCGAGCTGCGGAGCCGGGTGGAGCTGCCCCTCGAGCTCCCCGTGTCGCACCGCAAGATCACCGTGGTGCTCGATCTCCCGCCGGGAGATCCCAAGCACCTGTGGGATGCCCTCCCGGCCAAGGTCCGGAGTCAGATCCGCCGCCCCCAGAAGGAAGGGGTGACGGTGAAATTCGGCGCCGATCAGCTCGACGGCTTTTACCGCGTCTTCGCGCATCACATGCGGGATCTCGGCACCCCGGTCCAGTCCCGCCGCCTCTTCGAGGAGATCCTCGCCGTGTTCCCGGACGACGTCTGGTTCGGATGCGCCTGGCTCAAGGGCGAGGCGATCGCGGGCGGGTGCGGGTTCCGGTGGGGAAATGAGTTCGAAATCACGTGGGCCTCGTCGCTCCGCGCCCACCAGACGATCGCGCCGAACATGGCCCTCTACTGGGGATTCCTCGAGCGCGCCGTGGAACAGGGCGTGACGCTCTTCAACTTCGGGCGCTGTACCCCGGACTCGGGCACCCACCGCTTCAAGCGTCAGTGGGGCTCGCGCGACGAGCCTCTCTGGTGGTACGCGCATGGAGCGGCCACCACGCCCTCGCCGGACGATGGCGCCTACAGCTGGGGCCCCCGGCTCTGGAAGCATCTGCCGGTTTCCGTCGCGAATCTCATCGGGCCCCGCATCGTCCGTTGTATCCCGTGACCGCTCGCGCGCCGGAGGTGCCGGTCCTGATCTTCGGCTCCGGGCTCACCGTCCTCGGAGTGATGCGCCTGCTGCAACGGTCCGGCACACCGTTCTGGGTGGTGGGGAATGGCGGGGACTTGGCGGGCCGATCCCGGTGGTTCCGCACGGCCCCACCCTCCACGTCGGGCGCCGATCCGGCGAAGGACCTGCCCGGGTTTCTTGCGGGACTGCCGATCGATCGCGCCGTCTTGCTCCCGTGTTCGGACGCGTGGGTCGAGCGCGTGGCCCAGGCGGCCGACCGCATCGGACCTCGCTTCGTCGCGAGTGTCCCATCCCCGAGGACCCTCGAGCGCCTGGTCGACAAATGGCATCTGGCGGAGGAGCTGCAGGCGCTCGGTCTTCCGCACCCGCGTACGGTGGCGATCGCCTCCTCGCAGGATCCGGAGCGGGTGCCGGCGGAGGTGCTGGCGGGAGCGTTCGTGAAGCCGCGTGACTCGCTCAACTTCTTCGCCCGCTTCGGGGTGAAAGCCTTCCGGATTGCCTCCCGCGCGGAGCTCAAGGAAGTCTTGCGGCGGGTCGCGGGAACGGGGCTCGAGGTGCAGCTTCAGGAATACGTGCCGGGGCCGCCCACCAGTCATTACTTCGTGGATGGATTCGTCGATCGGAAGGGGACGCTGGCAGGGGCGCAGGCTCGGCGGCGTCTCCGCATGTATCCTCCAGACTTCGGCAACAGCACGAGCTTCGCCGGCGTGCCTCTCGCCGACGTGGCTCCGGCGGTCGACACCGTCACCAGGCTCCTCTCCCATCTGCACTACCGTGGAGTGTTCAGTGCCGAGTTCAAGCAGGATGCGCGTGACGGGGTCTTCCGGCTCATCGAGGTGAACACACGCCCCTGGTGGTACGTCGAGTTCGCGGGTCGCGGCGGGATGGACGTCACGGCGATGGCGGTGCGGGACGCCCTGGGCGAGCCCGTCACTCCCTCCCTGGGGACGGGCGTGGGCCGGCACAGTGTGTATCCCTACTACGACTACTTCGCCTGCCGCGAGGGCCTTCGGGCGGGAACGCTGACGCTGGCAGCATGGCTCGCGTCGTGGCTCACGGCCGAACAACCGGTGTTTCGCTGGTCCGATCCCTGGCCGGCGGTGTCCGCCGCGGCGGCCATCCTTGCCGGCCGGCTCAAGCGTCTGGTGACCCGCTAGTGGCCGCGGCACTGACCGTCGGTACGCTTGCCGAGAGCGACTATCCCCAGTGGGAGAAATTCGTCGCCGCGGCGCCGGGAGGGAGTGTGTACAGCCTTCCCGGGTACCTGGACGCGCTCTGCACGGCGGGCGGGGGACGGTTTCGCGTGCTCGCGGCGCGACAGGGGGAGGAGATCGTGGGGGGCGTCGCGCTGTACGAACGCGATTCGCGCCTCGGGACATTCGTCTCCCCGCGTCTGCTCCTGTACTACAACGGCATCGTGGTGCGGAAATACGAAACGCAGTATCCCTCGGAGTCCACCGGACGGGTCCTGCGCGTGCTCACGGCGCTGGAGGAGGCCCTGCGCCAGTCGCACGCGAGCGTCAACCTGCGCTCCCGCGGATTGCTGGATGCGCGGCCGTTCCTCGTGCAGGGGTGGAGCACGGAGCCGAGTTACAGTTACGTCGTGGATCTCACCGATCTCACGGCCGCGTGGGGCAAGGTCGAGCAGAACCTCCGGCGCCTGATCGAACGGGCCGGTACGCAGGGGCTCACGTTTTCGGAGGATCAGGACTTCGACGCATTCTTCGGCCTGCACGCGAGTACGCTCGAGCGGCATGGCAGCGGCGTGTACCTGCCCCGGGAAGCGTTCGCGCGTTTTATCACGGTGCTCGGCGAACGGAATTTGGGCCGGCTCTATCTGGTCCGGGCCCCCGATGGGCGGGCGGTCGCGGCCCAGCTTTGCCTGCTCGGGCCCCACGCTGTGTCACACACCGCGAGTGCCGGCGCCGATCCGGAGTTCAACAAGGCGGGAGCATCGGCCTTCTTGCGCTGGCGGGCCTTCCAGGCCCTGGCCGCGCGTGGCTTCAAGGGCAACGACCTCACCGATGCCTCACTCAATCCGGTGACGCACTTCAAGAGCCAGCTGGGCGGCACGCTCGAGGTGACGCTCGTGCTGCAGAGCCGGCAGCGACCTGCGTTCAAGGTCGGCACGGCGCTCGCGGACGCGGGCTGGGCGGTTCGGGGCGGTCTCGCTCAGGCGGCCCGGCGGCTCCTGAGGAAGAAGCCGTGACCGCGCGGACGGGCGCCGATCTCCTGGTCGACGCCATCCAGGCCTCCGGGGTCGACTGCGTGTTCGGCATGCCGGGCACGCAAGTCGTTCCGATTTTCGAGTCGCTTCGGGAGCGACAGCTCCGCGTCGTGGTGCCGACCCACGAGTTGGCCGCCGGATTCATGGCGATGGGGTACGCCCGCGCGTCGAGCCCGCCGCGTCCCGGGGTGGTGATCACGATTCCGGGACCGGGGTTCACCTACGCCCTCACGCCTCTGGCTGAAGCGAAGCTCGACGGCGTGCCGGTGATCCACGTGACCCTCATGCCCACCAAGGGGCCCGATGGTGGCCCGGGGTTTCAGGCCATCGATCAGACCACCATGGCGCGGCCCCTGGTCAAGGAGATCATCGAGGTTCCTGATGCGAACGGCGTGACGGCCGGAGTGGAACGCGCCCTGGCGCTCGCGCTGTCCGCACCTCGCGGCCCCGTCCTGCTGCACCTGGCCGAGCGGGCACTCGGTGATCTGGTGGCAGGGACCCCAGGCGGAGGGGGCCCAGCGTTTACGGAAGCGCGGAGCGATTGGGGCGACGTCCTGACGAGCCTGCGGAAGGCCGAGCACCCGGGGGTCCTGGTGACCGGTGACTGTGACGCGGTGGGCCTGGCCGCGCTGGCGGCGCGGGATCGCGTGCCGGTGTGCG
>DATBCM010000149.1:0-5392 GCA_036270455.1 Gemmatimonadales bacterium
GTGCTTCGAGGTCGAGGATGGGGATCAGGTCCCCTTCCCGGCGCCCCATTCCCGAGGCCCACGGCAAGGATTCCCCGGGGGGCACCGGCAGGGGCGCCTCGCGCACCACTTCATCGGCGTCGTCCACTTCGAGCTCCACCAGCCGACCGCCCAGGCTCACGAGCACCATCGCTCCGCCCCGTTCGACGGGGGGCGTCTGATTCTTGAGGAGCGCGCCCAGGTGAATCAGCGGCACGAGCCGGCCGCGGGCGGGCGTCAGTCCGCGCACTGCGGGGAGGGCCCGGGGCACGTCCAGCACCTCACCCAGGTCTCCCACTTCCAGCACCGGCCCGAGCGGGAGGCCATAGGGCCGGCCGCCGACGCGGACCATCACGTACCCCTGCCCTCGCCCCTTCACGCGCGCGCTGCCCTTCGGGTCAGCTCACCGGAGACGCGGTCGGCGATCTCGGTCAGCGGCAGCACCGCATCGACGCCACCCGCCTGCGCGGCCGCGCCGGGCATGCCGCCGATCACGCACGTCTCCTTGCTCTGCGCCAGTCCCAGACCACCGGCATCGTGCAGGGCGCGCAGGCCGTCCGCGCCATCCCGCCCCATGCCGGTCAGCACCACTCCGACCGCGCGCGTGCCGAACACACTTGCGACCGAGCGGAACAGCGGGTCGGCGGCGGGGCGGACCCCCCAGATGGGCGCCGACTGATCGAGCGCGATGACCGGTCCATCGGGTGCAGGCTCCACCCGCATATGATAATCCCCCGGCGCCACGTATGCCGTATCCGCGACGAGCGGCGCACCGTGATCCGCTTCGACCACGCGGATGGCACTCATCGAGTCGAGCCGTTCGGCGAGGCTCCGGGTGAAACGGGCCGGCATGTGCTGGACCACCAGCACACAGGCCCCCTTCCCCGGATTGAGATGCGGGATCACTTCGGCGAGCGCCCGCGGTCCGCCGGTCGAGGCGGCGATCGCGACCGCGAGCTTGGCCCTTCCTTTAAGACCCAGCTCCGGCGCGTGCTGCACCGGCTTCGGTGGCCGCGCGAGCACCGAGACGCGCGACAGGTCAGCCGCGAGCGCCCGGCGCACGGCCTCGATCAACAGCGGCCCCAGCGCCTCCAGCGATTCACGATTCCGCTCATCGGGTTTGGCGACGATCTCCACGGCCCCAAGCTCGAGGGCACGAATGGCCGCCGCCGTCCCCGGCCCCGCATGGGCACTGACCACCACGATAGGGCGCGGGGACTCGGACATGACGTACCCGATGGCGCCGAGGCCATCGAGCTCCGGCATTTCCAGGTCCATCGTCACGACATCGGGCTGATACTGATGGACTTTGCGGACCGCATCGAAGCCGTCCCGCGCGGTGCCGATCACGCGGAAGGGCCCGTGCTCGGACGGCCCACCGCCCAGGACGTCGACGAGGACGCGGCGCATGAGCGCACTGTCGTCCACCACCAGTACCGTGGGGCGGGTGTCAGATGGTGGCGACATCGGAGCCCACGGTCCGGATTTCGACGCTGCCGTCCGCCAGATGAAAACGCACCGAGCGGCCCTGGGCCCCGCCGACCGCCTCCGCCATGACGGGGACGGCGGCATCCCGCAGCGCATTCCGCGAGGCGACGATGTTCCGCTCGCCCATCTGAATGGTCCCGGGCGTCATCAGGGCCGCGAACATACTGGCCCCGCCCGCGAGCTTCGCCACGATCCGGCGGGGGTCCGCGCCCAGCTGGGTCATCCGGTGCAGCAGGAGCGGCACGGCGGTTTCCGGAAACTTCGCGGGGTTGGAGGTGTCGCGCGCCAGTGAACGGGACGGCAACAGGACGTGGGCCATGCCTCCGACCTTGGCGTCCTTGTCGTAAAGCATGATCGCCACGCAGGAGCCCAGTCCCAGCGTCACCAGATCCGCCGAGTCCCGATCGGCGGCCCAGTCGGCGACCGTGACCACCGTCTCCTTGGGCTTTGCGGGAGCGCGGGTCAGGCGGGCCGCCGGTAGATCCGTTCGCGCGGATCCTGGAGCTCGAGGAGATCGCGGCTGTCGCCGAAGAGGGTCTCGACCTTCCCCAGCACCATGATGCCGCCAGGCCGCAGGGCCTCGGCAAACCGGATGAAGAGCTTTTCCTGGCTGGGGCGGTCGAAGTAGATCACCACGTTGCGACACACGATCAGGTCGTACGGGGCGCGGGGCGGACGCTCTTTCAAAAGATCATTCCGCGCCACATGCACCAGCTGCTTGATCAGCGGCACGGGCTCGCGCGGGGGCGGCTTGGTGAAGTACCGGTCGGTCATGGCCTTCGGCATCTCGACGAAGGCGGCGTCCGCGTATTGCGCGGTGGCCGTCCGCTCGAGGGACGCGCGGTCGATGTCACTCGCGTCCACCCGGGTGCGTTCGAGCTGGGCCTCCCGGCCCGCCCCCCGGGCGATGTCCGCGAGGAGCGCGGCAATGGTGTAGGGCTCTTCCCCTGACGCACACCCCGCCGACCACGCGGCGTACTGCCCTTGCCGCTCCTTCCACGCCGCGGTGACCAGGGGCCGCAGGGCGTCCCAGGTCTCGGCGTTCCGGTAGAACTTCGTGACGTTGATGGTGAGCGCGTCGAGCAGGTGCTCGTATTCTTTCGCGTCCCGGGACAAGAGACCCGCATACGCGTCGTAGGTATGGACGCCGCAGGCGCGCATCCGCACCGCGATCCGCCGCTTCAAGCACTTGTCCTTGTACGCCTCGCAGGAGAAGCCGCGGGCACCGGCGATCTGCTGAGTGAGCGCGCGAAAGGCGCGCTCATCCTCATCCGGCGTCACTTGAGCGCGCTCAGGGTATCCAGGTTGGATTTGACGAGCTCGTGCGCGGGGTTGAGCTCGAGCGCCTTCCTCCACATCTGGGACGCGAGCTCCCGGTCGTTCCGCTTGTAGGCGATGTTGCCGAGCTTGAAGTAGACGTCGTCGCCCAGGTCGGGTGACAGCTCGATGGTCCGCTGATAGGCTTCCCACGCTTCGTCGTAGCGGGCCGCGCGGTACTCCAGGTCGCCCAGGTTCTTCGAGAGCTGGGGGTGGCTGGGCTCGTCCCGGAGCGCGCTGCGCACCAGCTCCTCGGCGCCCGGCAGATCGCCGGCCAGCTCCCGGAGGACGGCCCGGTTGTTGCGCAGCACCGCGTTGTCGGGGAACGTCGCCACCGCCGCCTCCGCAAGGTCGTCGGCGGTTTCGAAATCGCCCGCCGCCGCGGCGGCGAGCGTCCGGGCCCAGTACCAGACGGCGGGCACCTTCTCGCCAAAGAGCTCCTTGGCCCGGTCCAGCCGGCCCGCGGCGCTCTCGTAGTCCCCCCGCTTCAGCGCCACGATTCCCCACCCCAACGCGATCCGGGCGTCGTTCCGGTTCCGCGTGGCAGCCTCGGCATACGCGTTCTCCGCTTCCTCGAGCCGCCCCAGGTGCTCGTAGGCGAGCCCGAGGTTGTGCAGCACCGCCGGACGCGAGCCCCCCTTTTCGGCGCCGATCCGGAAGGCCTCCATCGCCTCGCGCCAGCGCGCCTGCCGCAGCGCGACCAGGCCGATGAAGAACAGGGCGTTCGCATCCCCGGGACGCAGCTCCGACACCCGGCGGAACTCCCGGGCCGCTTCCTCCAGCATACCGGTCTTGTAGAAGGCGACCCCCAGGTTGCGGTGCTCTTCCACGCGCGCATCGGTGACCTTGGAGTCTTCCGTCTGGCTGGTGGTGGTGCGCCCGGCCCGGTGCAGGAACCCGGCCGTCAGCAGGCCGTAGAGCGCCTTGCCGACTTCGAACTCGCCCAGGCCGGTGTCTTCGATGAGGGTATGGATGTCCCGCTCGCCGTCGATCAGCGGGAGCAGACGCTCCTGCGTCGGCGTGAGCGTCACCTCGCTGATTTCGAGGTGATCGCGGTCCACGATGAAGATCACGTCGAATGACGGAATCTTCTTCTCGATCAGGCTCCACTCGTCCACGCGCCGGGCGCCCTCGAGCAGGAGCGACTCGGGGTTGATCGCCACCAGGAAGTCCTGGCGCTCGGGGCGGACGTCGGCTTCGAAATTGAAGGACCCCTGGGTCCAGGTGAACAGGAAGTAGACCGACTCCTCGATCTGCACCCGCATGTATCGCTCGAGGTCGGCCTGGGTGATGGCCCCCTGCTCCACCAGAATGGCGCCGAGTTTCTTTTCCCGGTTCTTGGACTGGCCCTGGAGGTGAATGCCGTCTTCCAGCTGCTGCTGGGAGATCTTTTCGTGCTTCACCAGAATGTCGCCCAACCGGTCGCGGCGGTTGACGATGCTGGCATAGCAGATCCGACCCCGGTCGAAAAAGATGTAGCCGAAGTTCTGCCGGTCGGCGATCGACAGGCATCCGGTCTTCTGCCCCAGCGCCAGGAGCTGGAGCACGTCCGGGAGACTGGCCTCCTTCAGAGAGCCCTTGATCGCCATCTAGCGCAGGTCCTCGAGCATGCGGTCCGCCGGCACCGGCCACTCCCACACCATTTTCTCGCGGCTGCGCACGCCCCCCGCGCTCGACACGACGATTCCGGAGGTCCGGAACCCCGAGGTCCGGCGCCGCGGCGGCGCTTCTCCTTCCAGGACCACCCGCGCCAGGCCCGCCGTCAGGGGTTGCGACTGGGCGTCGGCCGCATCCTTCACCCGCTGGAGGTCCCCCAGCATCGCGCGGATGGACGCCGCCGGGCGGTCGGCGAGGTAGTCGAGGAGCGCCGTCTCGACCTTGCCGAGACTCCGCTCCAGCACGGCGCGCCGCACCACGCGGTCAGGCTCGGTGAGGGTGACCACCAGGCCCCCCGCGAGGCGCGACTGAATACGCTCCTCCAGCCCTTCGAGCGTGTTGGGCGCGGCCGGCGCCGTGAAGACGAGTTGCCGGTCCTTGTCCTGCAGCACGTTGAAGAGATTGAACAGCTCCTCCTGGGTGCGGTCTTTCCCGGCCAGGAGGTGCACATCGTCGAGCAGCAGTGCCGTGACGCGGCGATACCGCGCGCGCCACCAGTCGACCCGGTCCCCTTCGATGGCCGCGATCAATTCGTCGACGAACCCTTGCGTCGACAGACAGGCGACCACGGCCCGGGACCGGCCTGCCAACTCCAGGCCGATGGCGTTGAGCAGGTGCGTCTTGCCGAGCCCGCTCGCGCCCACCAGCACCAGGGGGTTGTATTTCTTTCCCGGGCTCGCGATCACCTCGCGAATCGCGGCCAGCTCCTTCTCGTTCGAGGGACCCGCGGCGAAGGCCGCGAGCGGGAACGCGGCCGACGGGCCCGGAGGCGGCGCGGCCCCTTCGCGGACCCGGACCGCCACCTTCTCCGCCTCGTCCATCCGCTCGGGGTCCCGGAACACGCTGTCCCCCGCGGCCGGCGGTTCCAGCATCTGGACTTCGGCGGCGAGCACCTTGAGCCGCTCGATGTCTT
>DATBCM010000150.1:0-2460 GCA_036270455.1 Gemmatimonadales bacterium
GGATGGAGCCTGGGCGTCACGTCTGCTCACGGACTTTGAGCTGGACCCCAAGCGCCCGTTTTGCAAGCTCTCGAAGGGCCAGAAGGGGAAGCTCATGATGTTGCTCGCGCTGGCTCAACGGCCGGAATTGTTGGTCCTCGACGAACCGACCGACGGGCTCGACCCGGTGGTCCGCAGGGACATGCTCAGCGCTCTGCTGGACTACGTGTCCCAGCACCAGGCCACGGTGTTCATCTCCAGCCACCTGATCCATGAGCTTGAGCGGATCTGCGACTGGGTCGGCGTCATGGACAACGGGCGTCTGGTGGCCGACGTGGCGATGGAGCTGTTCAAGAACGGGATGAAACGTCTCAAGGTCAGTCATGGTCCCGCGAACACCGATGCTCTCCCCTTCCGCGTGCTGACCCGGCAGCCCGTCAACGGCAACGGCACGGAGATGTGGCTGGTGCGGGACTGGGCACCCGAGATGGCGGCCGCGGTCGGCGCCGCCGGGGGCGAGCTGCAGCAGGTGATCGATATGGATTTGGAGGAGGGATTCGTCGAGCTCCTGCGGTCTTTCCGGGTGCCGCGAAGGGAGGCCGCGAATGTTTAGGGCCATCCTCTATCAGCAGTGGAAGTGGACGCGGTTGATCATTGCGCTCGCGACCGTCGCGGCCTTCGCGATCCCTCTCTTCTCCGTCCGAAGCGCATCCGCGGGGATGGACCATGATACGGCGGCACAATTTCTGGTCGACCTCCAAGGATGGGGGATCCTCTATCCTAGCCTGGCGGGCGCGCTCGGCGTCCTCCTTGCCATCACTCTCTGGGCGCCTGATCACCGCGGCCGCCATGTCTACTCCCTCGCGCTCCCGGTGGCCCGCTGGCGCTTCGTGACCACGCGCTACGTCGCCGGACTTATGCTGCTCGTCCCTCCGGTGATCGCCCTGACACTCGGCGCCCTTCTAGCGGCCGCGATGGCGCCCGTCCCAACGGGGCTGCACCCTTACCCGATCGCGCTCGCGATCCGGTTCGCGCTCGCCCTGCTGGTGGGATTCACCCTCTTCTTCGCCGTCAGCTCCGGCACGGCGCGCACTGCTGGGGTGATTCTCAGCTCGATTGCGGCGCTGGTGGTGATTCAAGTCCTGGTCTCCGCCACCGGCAGCGAGACCAACCTCCTGATGCCGATCGTCAACTTCCTCCTCGCCGCAGGTGGACCCTTCGCGATATTCACGGGCCGCTGGATGCTGATCGATGTATGACCTCAGGGCGCTGGGCCTCGCGATGATGGTGGTGCTGCCCGTTGGAGCAGCGGGGCAGGCGCTCGACACAGCCCGTCTGCATCACCGGGCTGACAGCCTGCTCGTGCTCTGGCGGCAGGCGAACACGCTCGCGCTGGCACAGCAAGCCGTGCGGGATGTCCGGCATCAACGGGCGACGCAGGTTTCGCGGACCACGGCGGCCATCCGGGGCGAGAATCCGGTCCAGGCGGGTGACCTTATGGTGATCGCCGATTACCCAGATTCCATCCCCCTCCGCGAGGCCGCGACGCGGGCGTGGAGCATTCTGTACAGCACCTACGGCCACCGGGCCAGCTCCCTCGTCCAGCAGCCCATCCATCTTACGGTCGTGTTCTCCGACGGCCTGCACATCCCGGCGGCGAACGCCCGCCGGGTCCCTCACAGTGCCTCAGTGGGTGAGCTGGAACGGACCCTCCTGGGACTTGCCGGACAACCTGCGATCGATCGGCGGCTCTCCAACTGGCTCGGGAACACTGTTCAGCCGGTCTTCGATACCAGCGCCACACGTAGCAACGTGTACGTCCAGCTAGTGACGGCGGGATCCATCGCCGCACGCAATTGCTTCCAAGGCTCGCAGGCGAGTTGTGTCACAGCCCTCCAGCTCAGCGAAGACTCAGATTTTTTCCTGACGGCGTTCGACGCCGCCGAGCGACGACAGGCCGTGGCGAGATCAAGTGCGCGAAGCCGCATTGAGCCCGCCGACCTCCCCGCATTCACCCACTGCGTGGACGATCGCGTCGATTCGGCCTGCGTGGTGTTCCTTCGCGCCCTGGGATGGACCCAGATCCCGCGCCCATTGGGCGTCGAAGCCAGGAATCTCCTGGTATCGACGGCGCTGGAGGTGGGCGGTGCTGGGGCCTTCGACCGTCTGACCGGCGACTCGGCGGCGTCCGTGAGTGAACGCCTGTCCCGTACCGCCGGTGCCCCCATCGACCGTGTGGTGCAGACTTGGCGCTCGAACGTGATGGCCGCCCGTCCGCCGCGAAGCGGCGTGCCCCTCGGCGCCGCGTTGCTCACCCTCGGATGGGCGGGCCTGTTCGCAACGGGAGCGGCTCGGAGCACGCGATGGCGCCTGAGCTGAGACGCTGGGCGGGCGGCACTCTCGCGGCCTGTGTCATCGTCGCCGTCGCGGCTCTCCGGAGCGGGGGTTCGGTGATGCGTCCGTCCGACGCCCCACCACAGG
>DATBCM010000151.1:0-2460 GCA_036270455.1 Gemmatimonadales bacterium
GCCCTCGACGCCTTGCGGGCGAACATGGCGACCCTGAAAGTCGAGGATCGCGTCACCGTGCACCGGGCGGAGGCCCTCAGGTTCGTCGAGCGTCTTCAGCCGGGTCAGTACGACGTGGCGTTTGCGGACCCACCCTATGCCGACCCCGCCGCAGAGCGCCTCTCGGCGCTGTTTCGCACCGCGCCGTTCGCGCGCATCTTTGCGGTGGAGCATTCGGCCGACACCCCGGTGCAGGGGGACGACAGCCGCCGCTATGGCGACACGGCCATCACCTTCCTCTACGCGTGACGATGACCCGGATCGCGGTGTACCCCGGCTCCTTCGACCCCGTCACCCGGGGCCATGTGGACCTGATTCGCCGGTCCCAGGCCTTCTCGGACCAGGTGGTGGTGGCGGTCGCCGTCAACGTATCGAAGCAGCCGCTCTTTACATTGGAGGAGCGGGTCGCGTTGATTCGGGAGACGGTGCAGGTGCCGAATGTGGAAGTGCGGTCGTTCGACGGCCTGCTGGTCGACTTCGCCAAGCAGGTGGGCGCGTCGATGCTGATCCGGGGCCTCCGGGCCGTGTCGGACTTCGAATACGAGTTCCAGATGGCGCTGATGAACCGCACCCTGGCACCGGCACTCGAAACGGTGTTTCTGGTCCCCGCGTTCGACCTCACGTATCTGAGCTCGAGCCTGGTGCGGGAGGTGGCGCGGTTCGGGGGCGACGTCTCGGGGTTGGTGGATCCGGTGGTTGACCAGGCCCTGAAAGCGAAGTTCAAATCACTCGCGGGGAGCAAGGGATGACCTTCAGTCTCAAGAAGGACGCCAAGGGCGTCGTGGTGGTCGGCGTGGACGGTCAGCTCATCGTCGGCAACCGGCAGGAGCTGAAGCAGAAGGTGCTCGAGTCCCTGGACGGCGGCTCCCGGAAATTCGTGATCGATTTCTCGACCACCGGCTACATCGATTCCTCCGGGTTGGGCGTCCTCGTCTCCCTGTCGAAGAAGATCCGGGAGCAGGGCGGGGACCTGCGTCTGGCGGGCCTCAACGAAGATCTCCAAACGCTCTTCGAGCTGACCAAGCTCGACACGCTGTTCACCATCGCGAAGACGCCGGCCGAAGCCCTCGCTGCGTTCTGACGTGAACATCGCGGTGCGGCGCGGGAGGCTCGCCGGGGACGTGGAGCTGGTGCTGCGCGTCCCGTCGGACCTCGCCTTCGTATCGGAAGCGGTGGAGTTGGTCGCCCTCCACACGCCCGCAGGGATCCTGAGTCCCCGCCGGGTGCAGTTCAACCTCCGCACGGTGCTCGCCGAAGCCCTGGCCAACGCCATCACCTACGGCAATCGCGAGGATCCCACCAAGCACGTGGAGGTCCGCGTCGACGCGCGGAGCGACGGGATCCGGGTCACCGTCACCGATGCGGGGGAAGGCTTCGACCCTTCGTCAGTGCCCGACCCCACCGCCCCGGAAACCCTGGAGCGGGAGGACGGACGGGGGCTCTTCGTCATTCGCCATCTCGTCGACGCCGTCGATTTCAACGCCAAGGGAAACGCCGTCTGCCTGACTCTGCGGGCGGGCTGACCCGCCTCGAGCGGACCCTCGCGGCCCTGGGCGCCCTGGGCGGGGCGAAGCTGCGGGTGCTCACGGGCACGGCGCCGGTCGCCGGCCGGGGCGGGAAGCTCACCCGGGTGCCGGGGATCCCCGACACCTGGCTCGAAATCAAAGTGAAGGGGCGGGGGCGCGTGAACGCGGCGGCGCTGGCGAATACCGTCGGCGCCCTCATCGAGTCCGAAGACGAGACGAAGCAGGTCGCGGCCGAGCTCTCCGAGCGCTACGAAGAAATCGATCTCATCTACACGATCAGCGAAGTCCTCGGGCACACGATCCGGCTTTCGGATGCGGCCGCCCGGATTCTCCGGGAAGTGTCGGACGTGGTCGGTGCCCGGCGCGCCACGCTGCTGGCCGTGGACGAAGGCGGGAAGGTGCTGCGGATCGTCGCCGCCCAGGGGATGAATCCCTCTGAGGTCGAGCCCATCGAGGTGGATGATCCCTCGTCCATCGCGGCGCGGGTATTCCGGGAGGGCCGCATCCATTCGTATAACCCGCCGCCGGAGGGGACGGAGACGGTAAAAGACCGCACCTCCCGGGCCTACCGCGGGTACGCCTACCTCTCGGTGCCGGTGCTGTACGCGACTCCCGGCGGTCCGTCCCGGCCCATCGGGGTCATCAACTTCACCGACCGGATCGGGGGCGACGCGTTCACGTCGGGAGACCGGAAGCTCGTGGCCGCCATCGCCAACCAGATCGGCGCGGCGCTCGCCAATGCCCGGCTCGTCTCCCGGGACCTGGAGCAGCAGCGGCTGCGCCGCGAGCTGGAGCTGGCGCGTGACCTGCAGCTGAAGCTCCTGCCGTCACCCCTGGTGATCGCCGCGAAGGCCGACGTGGCCGCGCGCTGCCGTCCCGCGGAAGTGGTGGGGGG
>DATBCM010000152.1:0-4681 GCA_036270455.1 Gemmatimonadales bacterium
CGGGACCTTCGATTTCCTCTATACGAAGTCGATCAATCAGTTTTATCTGACCGACGCGAACTTGCAAGGCATCATCGGGAACCTCGCCGGGGAGGCCGGGCGTCCGCTGTACGGGACGTTCGCCGCCGGGCGGTACACGCCCTCCCGCATCAGCGCCAAGTTCGGTCCCGCGGTCGAGCACATGAACAAGAGCTCGGACAAGTCGGTGTCGTTCACCTGGGAGCTCAAGAAGCAGATCGGGGACCGCTTCACCTTCGACGCCGCCTATACGTATTCGAAAACTAAGGACCTGTTCTCGCTCACGTCGAGCATCGCGACGTCGAACTTGGGGTTCGAGCCCCTCGACGGCACTCTTGCCAATCGCAACCTGACTACATCTGCCTTCGATTTCCCTCACGTCATCAAGGTCTCGGGGACGGTGCGGGCCTGGTGGGGCGTGAGCGTCTCCCTCTTCTACATCGGCCAGTCCGGCTCGCCCTTCACGTATGTGATCTCGGGTGATGCCAACGGTGATGGCCAGGGCAACGACATCGTCTATGTCCCGAAAGATTCGGCTGACATCAGCTTGCAGACGCCGTCGCAGTGGGGCACGCTGAACAAGTTCATCAGCTCGCAGTCGTGCTTGAACAACCAGCGCGGCCGGATCAAGGAGCGCAACACCTGCCGGAACCCGTTCGAGCACTTCCTGAACGCCCGGCTGGCGAAGACGTTCAACACCTGGAGCGGTCAGTCGCTCGACCTCACGCTGGACATCATCAACCTGCCCAACCTGATCAATAAGAACTGGGGCTTGATCCGGCAGACGTCGGGATTCGACGACCAGACGATGCTGCGCCTTGCGGGATTCGACGGTGTCGCCAACCGCAATGTGTACTCGCTGTCCTTGCCGCCGACCAACAAAGTTCAGATCAATCCGTCGCGGTGGCAGATGCAGGCGGGGTTGCGCTACACGTTCTAGCAGTGGCTGCGCAGTAAAGCAGTACGGCAGTCCGTTCCGTCGAGGAGCGGACTGCCGTCTGCTATCTGCGTCCTACGTTCGCACCTTCTTCATCAACCACACTGCCGCCACTCCCGCCAGGATGTTCGGAAACCAGGCGGCAAGGGTGGGGGGCAGGAGCCCCCCCGCCCCCACCGCCTTGGAGAGCTGGACCATCAGCAGAAAAACAAACGTCGTCGCGAGGCTCACGGCCACGCCCCAGGCGGCGCCACTGCGCGGGTTCGAAACCGCCAGCGGGGCGCCGAAGAGCGCGATGATGATGCACGTGAAGGGCACCGAGATCTTCAGGGCGTGCTCCACCGCGAGCTTGCGGGTGTCCGACCCGCTCCGCGCCAGCGCGTCGATGTAGTGCCCCAGCTCGGCGTACCGCATTTCTTCTGGAAGCTTGGGCTCCGCCAGCAGGTCGGAGGGCTTCTCCCGCACTGAGTTGGCCCGCATCCGGTCGAACGCGTAGGCGGCTTCCTGCCCGGCGCCGATGAGATACCGCAGCGCGCCCTTGTCGAGAACCCATTTCTTCTGGCCCGGGTCGTACACCGCCCGCTGGGCCGCGACAATGACGGTGGGGTTCGCGCCCCCGGTGCCCTCACGTTGAAAGAGGGGCTCCACCATGGTCCGGCTGCCGATATCGAGACTCTGAGCCGCGTACACCCACCCCGAATCCGCGCGGTAGACGAAGTTGAAACGAGAGGTGGTCGAATTGACCGCCCGCTCCTTGAGAATCTCGGCCTTCCGCACCGAGGTCACCGGTGCGAGCTCGCCGATGCCCACGCCGGCGACGAACGCGAGTACGGACACGATCAGGATGGGCGAGATGATCCGGTAGAAAGAAATGCCCGACGCCTTGGCCGCCGTCAGCTCCGAATGACGCCCCAGATTCCCGATGGTGAAGACGGTGGCGAACAGGACCGCGGCGGGGAGCACGAGGAACATCATCTCGGGCATGTAGAAGATGTACGCCAGGGCCACCTGTCCCTTGTTCAGGCCCGCCGCGAGGTAATGATCGAACTTGTCGGTGATATTGATGACGATCGCGAGAACGGGGAACCCGAGCATGACTACGGCGAACACGCGGGCCCACTCGCGCAGGACGTACTTGTCGAGCGTCCTCACGGCTGGCGCTTCCGCAGGCGCGCGAACCAGCTCGCGATGCCCCAGGTGCCGCCGCGCGCGTGCCCGCCTTCATGGCGCACCAGCAGGAGCAGGCCCGCGCCGATCAGGGCGAACAGCACGTTGGCGGTCCACATGGAGAAGAACGGCGAGACGATCAGGCGGTCGCCCAAGTCCTCGCCGACGATCAGTCCGATGTAGTAGACCGCGAAGACCCCTACCGATACGCCGATCACGAGCCCCGCGCCGCCGCGCGAAAACCGGAGGCCGAGTGGGAACCCGAGCAGGGCGAACACGATGCACGCCGAGGAAATGGCGAGCTTTTTCTGGATCTCGACCTCGTACGTGGCCGCGCGCTGCCGCGAGCCCCGCTCGCGCATGGCCTCCCCCAGCCCCGCGCCCGGCGTGAGCCCGAACTCCGGCCGGCGGATGACGCCGGGCTGCGCGACCACCGGCGCCTGGAGACGACCCGGAGGCGCCGGGGGAGCGAGTCGAGTGGGCGTCTGGGCCTGCGCCTCCCCGGGCAGCACCAGATGGGCCAGTTTGCCCAGGACACCGCAGTACCACCCCGGCACGGTGTCGGCGCGCGAGGAATCGATGATGCCGTTCGGCAGGGCGATGCCCCCCAGGTGGCCGAGGTCGCGCAGGATCTGCGCCCGGCCTTCCAGGGGGGAACGGGCCGCGTCCATCCGGGCCAGCCGGACTTCACGCGCCATTTCGCAGATGCCCATTTCGCGCTCGCTGCGGAAGTCATCCTCGGGCGTGCGTTCCAGGCTGTTGCTGACCCCGGCCACCCGGATCTGGTTGGTGTGGAAGAACGTGCGGTTGAACTGGAGGGGCTCGGAGCGCTTGATCTCCCGGATGTCCCCGTCGAGCAGGGTCAGGTACAAATCGGTGCCGCCGGGGGTATAAGCCATGCGGCCCGAATCGGCGACGACGATGCGTCGGCGTTCGGCGTCCCCCAACTCATAGATCGTGACGTCCGAGAGACGGTTCGTGGCTGGATCGATCCGCGCCGCGCGCAGGAAGAACTGTCCCGGCACGACCTCGTTGATCGCTTCCTCCTTCAACGCGAAGGACGGTTTCTTGCGCTGGATGTCCACGAGCAGGGTGCGGAGCCGATGATTGGAGCGGGGGAGGAGCTGGTCGTTCCAGACGAACGCCAGCACCGCGAGCACCGTGGCGCCGCCCAGGAGCGGGCGGAGCAGAGCCCCGATGCTGACGCCCCCCGCCTTCATTGCCGTGATCTCGTTGTCCTGCGCCAGCCGGCTCACGGTGTGCAGGACCGCGACGAGCACCGCCATCGGGATGGTCATCGCCACGATGAACGGAATCGACAGCACGAACACCTCGAGGATGACGCCCCAGGGCAGTCCCTTGCCCACCAGCTGCCCGAATTGCTTGGCCACCTGATTCAACAGCAGCAGGGCGGTCAGGGCGCCGAGGGCGAAGCCCAGGGGCGCGAGGTGCTGGCGGAGGAGATAGCGACTGAGGATGCGCACGGCGGGTTGCGCCATTATATTCGGAACTCCAAGTCATCTCAAGGGATGCGTCTCACCGCCATCGCCGTCGCCCTCGCCACCACGATCGCAGGATCTCCGGCGCGGGCGCAGCAGACGGATTCGGCAGGCGCAATCGCTTTTCCCGTCCCGCCGGTAGTACCCCTCAAGGCTCCTTACAATTCCGCGGTCCGCCCAGGCGGGCGGTACGGCATGGCCACCACACCCCGGGCCGTCGCGACCACCTGGACCGTCCAGGTCACGTCACTCTTCCCGGATCAGGCCCGGCTCAATCAGGGGATCGGCTCGTTCGCCTTCGAGGCGCCCACCGAACCGAGCGGGGGCGGGCCGAAGACCTTCGAAGCGTCCGGGCGGACCGGGGTCTTCGGGACATACGCGGATATCGGGCTCCAACTCAACGTCCGCTTCGAAGTGAAGGCGGATCAGTTCCGCAACCTCCTCTGCACCGCGGACCAGCAACAGAACCCTCTGGCCGGCTGCCAGGCCAAGTTCCCGACCATCTCGCCGAACCCGCAGTACTCCATTCTGTCGTCCGGGGTCATCGGACAGCGCCTCCACGTCAACGTGGACTTCAACAGCCAGCGCGAGTTCGATGCGAGCAACACAATCCAGGTCTGGTACGAAGGCCTGCCCGACGAGGTGCTGCGGCGGGTGGAAGCGGGGAACGTCTCGTTCGCGGTGCCGGCGTCCCGCTTCATCAGCGCCGCGGTGCCGGCGAACAATTTCGGATTCCAGGCTGTCGCCCAGGTGGGAGACCTGCAGGTCCGCGGGATTTATGCTCAGCAGAAGGGCACCGTGGTGAAGGACCGCACCTACACGGTCGGGCAGGTGACCAATCAATCCGTGTCCCGCGATGGACGCGACCGCGACTATGAAGCGGGGCGGTTCTTCTTCGCCGTGGATCCGGCGCGGATCCCCGGATACCCGGCGGTAGACATCCTGAACCTCGGCCAGGTGGCCCTGCCCCCGGATCTGCGGGTGAGTACGGCGTTGCTGGTATACCGCGTGCGCGCGGTGGCGCCGGGAAGCACCTCGAACCAGAACATCGGCGGGGTCA
>DATBCM010000153.1:0-7691 GCA_036270455.1 Gemmatimonadales bacterium
CGGGCCAGATTCCCGACGCCGAGCGTGACTACTATCTGGAGCGGATGTATCCGTCGTTCGGCAACCTCGTGCCCCGCGACGTCGCCAGCCGGCGCGCGAAGGACGTGTGCGACGACGGCCTGGGGGTGGGCGGCGGCCACCAGGTGTACCTGGACTTCCGGGACGCCGTCCAGCGCCTGGGCGCGGCCGGTGTCGGGGAGCGTTACGGCAATCTCTTCGAGATGTACCAGCGCATCACCGGTGAGGACCCCTTCCAGGTTCCGATGCGGATCTACCCGGCCCCGCACTACACCATGGGCGGGCTCTGGGTCGACTACAACCTGATGAGCTCCATCCCCGGGCTACATGTTATCGGCGAAGCGAATTTTTCGGACCATGGCGCGAACCGGCTCGGGGCCAGCGCGCTGATGCAGGGGCTCGCGGACGGCTATTTCGTTCTGCCCTACACCATCGGCAACTATCTCGCGCAGGCGAAGCTCGCGCCCGTATCTCCCTCGGATCCGGAAGTGAAGAAGGTCGAGGCCCTAGTCCACGAAAAGATCCAGAAGCTGCTGGCGATCAAGGGCTCGAAGAGCGTGGATCAATTCCACCGTGAGCTGGGCCGCCTGATGTGGGACGCGTGCGGCATGTCCCGGAACCGGGCCGGGCTCGAGTCGGCGATCGACAAGGTCCGGGCCCTGCGGGAGCGCTTCTGGAAAGACGTCTTCGTGGCCGGCGCCGGCGAGGACCTGAACCAGTCCCTCGAGAAGGCGGGCCGGGTGGCGGACTTCCTGGAGTTCGGCGAGCTGATGTGCGAGGACGCGCTCCACCGCGAGGAATCGTGCGGCGGGCACTTCCGCGAGGAGTACCAGACGCCGGACGGCGAGGCCAGGCGCGATGACGCGCGCTTCTCATACGTCGCGGCCTGGGAGTTCGCCGGCGTCGGCGCCGCGCCGAAGCTGTCCAAGGAGCCGCTCGAGTTCGAGAACGTCCATCTCGCCCAACGGAGCTACAAGTGAAGCTGGTCCTCCACGTGTGGCGGCAGGCGGGGCCGGAGGCCAAGGGCGACTTCGTCCGGTACGAAGTTCCCGACGCGTCGCCGGACATTTCGTTCCTCGAGCTGTTGGATCTCTTGAACGAGTCGCTGATCGCGAAGCGGGAAGAGCCCATCGCGTTCGACCACGACTGCCGTGAGGGGATCTGCGGAAGCTGTGGCGTGGTGATCAACGGCCGGCCCCATGGTCCCCAGCGACACACCACGGCATGTCAACTCCACCTGCGCAGCTTTCGGGACGGCCAGGAAATCTGGGTGGAGCCGTGGCGGGCCCGGGCGTTCCCGCTCCTCAAGGACCTGGTCGTGGACCGCAGCGCCTTCGACCGGGTGATTCAGGCGGGGGGGTTCATCACCGCCCGGACCGGCAGCGCGCCCGACGCCAATGCCGTCCTGGTACCCAAGCGCGATTCGGATCTGGCGATGGATGCCGCGCAGTGCATCGGGTGCGGGGCCTGTGTCGCCGCCTGCCCCAATGCGTCGGCGACCCTGTTCGTCGCCGCGAAAGTCAGTCACCTGGGCCTCCTGCCCCAGGGCCAGCCCGAGCGGTATTCGCGCGTGGTGAAGATGGTCGAGACGATGGATGCGGAAGGCTTCGGCGCCTGCACCAATCACGGCGAGTGCATGGCCGCCTGTCCGAAGGGGATCAGCCTGGACTTCATCGCGCGGCTCAACCGCGACTACCTGAAGGCCACCCTGGCGCCCCCACCCGAGGGCGCCGGGTGGAGTGGCGCCGCCTAGAGCGCCACGGCCTTCATGGTATCGAGCACCGACTGGGCCGACTTCGCGAGGTCGGCCTTTTCGCTGTCCGACAACTGCACCGAGACGATCTGCTCCAGCCCCTTCCGCCCGATCTTGCACGGTACGCCGGAATACATGCCTTGGAGACCGTACTCCCCTTCGAGCCAGGCCGAGCAGGGCAACACGCGCTTCTGGTCCTTCACGATGGCTTCCACCATTTCGGCGGCGGCCGCCGACGGCGCGTAGTAGGCCGACCCCGTCTTCAAGTACTGGACGATCTCCGCGCCGCCGTTCCGCGTGCGGGTCACGATCGCATCGAGCTTGTCCTTGGCCAGGAGCTGCGTGACGGGAATGCCGGCGACCGTCGTGCAGGAAATCAGCGGCACCATCGTGTCGCCATGCCCGCCCAGCACCATCGCCTGAATGTCTTTCACCGAGACCTCAAGGGCCTCAGCGAGGAACGCGCGGTAGCGCGCCGTGTCCAGCACGCCCGCCATCCCGATCACCCGCTCCCGCGGGAAGCCGGTGACCTGCTTCGTCACCCAGCACATCACGTCGAGCGGATTCGAGATCACGACCACGATCGCCTGCGGCGAGGCCTTCTTGATCTCGGACGAGACCGACTTCACGATGTCGGCGTTGGTGCGGACCAGGTCGTCACGGCTCATGCCCGGTTTCCGGGCGATGCCTGCGGTGACGACAAAGACCTCGCTGCCCTGAGCGGCCGCGTAGTCGTTGGTGCCGATGACGCGGGTGTCGAACCCCTCGATGGGAGCCGACTCCCACTGATCCAGGCCCTTCCCCTGCGGCACGCCCTCGACGACATCCACCAGAACGATGGTCCGGGCCAGCTCTTTCTCGGCCAGGCGCTGGGCGGCGGTGGCGCCGACATTCCCCGCACCGACCACCGTGATCTTGTTCAGCATGTGACGAAATCCCTGGAATGAGTGCGCGCGAAAACTAACACGGCGCGCCTAGTGACGCGCGCGAAGACTGTCGGCCGCGGGAGTGAGCTGCAGGACGGAATAGTTGGGCATCTTGTACCGGGTCGAATCGCCCGCCTTCGCGGCCCAGAACCAGCCGGTGGCCGAGTCCAGCACGAGGGAGAGCAGCGGTGCGGCGCTCTTGCCGCGGATCGTGATCACGCGATGTCCGCGGGGGTTCACGGTCCGCAACGAGTCCCGGGTCCCGAAGCTCTGGGCCTCGAGGTTCCGGTACTGCGCCAGCAGGATCCCGACCTTGTTACTATCGGCCCGCTGACCGTCCACCGTCCACCCCTTCCCCTGCCGGGTCACCGCAAACCGCTTTCCGTGCAGCGTGATCTCGATCGACTGAATGGAGTCCGGTGCCACCGAGGCGATATGGTGGTCGCGCCAGATGTCCGGCGCGCGCTGCACCAGCGCGGGCAAGGTGCCCCGCCACAGGTACGCGGTGTCGGACCTGGGAAGGCGGACGTAGGCGGTGCCGTATTCCTCTCCGGGATTGCCGAGCAACAGGGTGAAGCGCGGCTGACGGCCGGGGCCCACGCGCAGCATCCACGCGGTCAGGGTGTCCAACCCCATCCGGTTGAGGGTCGCCTGGTTGATCGACGCGACGTCCCGCGGGGCCGTATCACCCAGCGCCTTGAGGAGCTCATCACCCTTGCCCGGCGCTGCCGGGAATCCATTCGCGGTCCAGACGTGGGGGGAGACTTGCGCCAACCGGACCGTGTCCCGCGAGTGGACGATGGTGATCGTATCCGTGAGGGCCGCCGGCAAGGCCGGCAGGACCAGCGCGCCGCGGGTCTGGTCGGACCGATGACTGAAGAGGGCCGACGCGCCCCAGAGCCCGAGCAGCACGACCACCACGAGGGTGAGACGCCGCAGCTGCACACTGCTCATACGGCCGCCTGGGCCAGGGGACGATAGGGCTGCTTGGTGCGCACCTTCCGCCGCGCCAGGCGCAGGGCGCCGAACAGCGCCACCAGGACCGGCACGCCGACGATGTTTCCGTACCGCACCGTCCCGCGGAGTCCGGCACTCGAGAATGCCAACGGCGGCGGCGTCCGGTCCTTCGACCGGATGCCGATCAGCGCCTCATCCTGCGCGAGCCAGTCGACGGCGTTCAACACGAAAATCGCGTTCTCCGGCGAGTTCTGGGCAAAGCGGTCACCCGCGAAGTCTCCGTTGCCCACGATCACCAGACGACCCGACCCCGGGGTCTTGGGCTGCACCTGCGCCGCCAGAATGCGCTTGGCCGTGTTCGCCTGCGAGAAGCTCTGCTGGGGCGAGAGCATCACGTCCTGCGTCATGAGCCCGGCGAGCTTGGTGGTCACGAAGAGCGGGACGACGGTCCCCTTGGCGGCCCCCGCCGTATCGATCGAGCTGGTCCACGGCAGGAGCACGCTGGGCAGGTC
This sequence comes from Gemmatimonadales bacterium, assembly GCA_036270455.1. GTDB lineage: Bacteria > Gemmatimonadota > Gemmatimonadetes > Gemmatimonadales > GWC2-71-9 > 40CM-2-70-7. The sequence goes on from DATBCM010000153.1 coordinate 4,167, forward strand.
CGCGTTGATCACCGATGCCTTCGTGGAGATGCCCCGCGGCCACAGCGGATACGGGAGCACCACCTGCCCGAACTGGCTGGGCAGTCCCACCTGCGCGTTCGCCGCCAGATCGTAGACCATGTCGGGACGGACGGTCACACCCAGCGGCCCGGTCAGGGCGTTCCACCCCACGGGTCGCGCCATCGCGAACTGCCCTTGCGGAGCGCGCGCCATGCCTCCGGCCATGACCAGCACGTTTCCGCCGCGGGCCAGGAACCGCTGCAGCGGCGCGAGCTGGGCGGGCGGGAGGGAGTCCGCGGTTCCGGAGAGGACCAGCACCTTGGTGGAGTCGGGGATGGTGCTGTCCGCCGGCAAGGGGATGGTGCGGACGTCGTAGCTCCTCCCGAGCGCTTCCTGCAGCCCGCTGAACTGGGCTTCCCCCGTCGGGGACTGCGCGGCCGTCGTAGCGCGAATCCAACCCAGGATGGGCTTGGACGTCTGCGTGAGCTCCCGGATGAACGAGGTGAGGCGGTACTCGAGATCATCGGACTTGCGAATGAATGGGATCTGTCGAGTCTCGTTCGCGTACTGGACCGCGAGCCCGAGGTATCCCTCCTTCATTTGCAGTGATCCCTGCCCCACGACGTTGAACTGCACCGGCGGGATCTGCAGAGCTTCCGCCTGACGGGCCGCGGCGCTGTCGTGGGTGGGATCCAGCACCACCACGCGCACCTTCCCTCCGCCCGCCGACCGGTAGTCGCTCAGCATGTCGTCCACGTCCCGCTTCAGGAACTGGACCTCGGGAGGGAGCGTGCTCGACGCAAAGAGTTTGATGGTTACGAGGTCGGGGACCTGGTGGAGCATGCTCTTCGTCGCCCGCGACAGGCTGTACGCACCGCCCGGCGTGAGATCGATCCGGCCCCCGATGTGGCGTCCGAACAGGTTCACGAGTACGAGCCCAAGGACGGCGAGGGCCGTGCCGAGTCGCAGCCGGCGCAGCTCCTCACCGGCGGGCGCGAGCTTCCGGCGCGCCAGACCCAGATATGCGAGTGCCAGAAAAATGGCGGCCAGTGTGGCGAAGTAGATCGCGTCCCGGAGGTCGATGACGCCCCGGGCGATCTGCTGGAAGTGCGACAAGACACCGAGCGCCGACGCGACGTCCCCAAGCGCGGTGGGCAGGCCGACCAGCAATGGATCGAGGCCCACCAGAACGAGGACGAACATCACGAGCACGCCGAGGATGAATGCCGTGACCTGGTTCTTGGTGACGCTCGAGGACCAGACGCCGACGCCCGCGAGGCCAGCGGCGAGCAGCGCGGTTCCGACGTATTGCGCGAGGAGCACGCCGACGTCGAGGTGCGCCCCGAACGCGAGCCCGAGCGGGATGGTCAGGGTTGCGCCGAGCGCGATCCAGAGGAACAGCACCTGTCCCGCGTACTTCCCGATCAGGAGCTCCAGCTCGGTGATGGGCTGCGCGAGCACCACCTCGATGATCCCGGACCGGGTATCCTCCGCCAGGGCGCGCATGGTGACGGCGGGCACCAGGAACAGCAGGAGCCAGGGCAGGAGGTCGAGCATCGGGCGGAGAGACGCGGCTCCATACAACTCGATCTGCCGGAAGCACAGGAAGTCGTTGACGCCGAGGAACACGACCAGCAGGATGTAGGCGGTGGGCTGATCGAAGAGGGCGCGCAGCTCGCGGCGTGCGATGGCGTTGATGGCGTTCACGCGGCCCCCCTCCCCCCGGTCAACTCCCGGAAGAGCCCCTCGAGACTCCCCTGCTCCTGGTGCAGCTCGTACAGGGTCCAGCCTTCACGGGCCGCCAGGGCGAAGATGTCCGGGCGGAGGTCGTGGTCCGCGGCCGTGGACACCGTGACCCGGGTCCGGCCCGACGGAGTGCCGGCGGGCTCGACGCCGGTGACGCCGCCGAGAGCACCGAGCTTCTGGGTGACGCCCGAGCCCGTCGCTTCCACCGTGATTTGCACCGCGCCCTCGGCGCGTTGCAGCAGCGCGTCCACTCCGCCATCCGCCACGATCTTGCCCTGGTTGATGATCAAGAGCCTCGAGCAGCTCTGCCGGACTTCGGACAGCACGTGGGTCGAGAGCAGCACGGTCCGGTCGCGCCCCAGGGCGCCGATGAGATGACGGATCTCGACCCGCTGATTGGGATCGAGGCCCTCCGTGGGCTCGTCCAGCACCAGGAGATCGGGTTTGTGGAGGATGGCCTGCGCCAGTCCGGTGCGCTGGCGGAACCCCTTGGAGAGCTCGCCGATGGGACGGTAGTAGACGGGCTCGAGTCCGGTGGACGCGACCGCCTCATCGAGCGCCCGGGTCCGCTCGGCACCCGCGATCTCGCGCAGATCGGCGATGAAGGCGAGATAGTCGGCGACGAGCATGTCGCCGTAGAGCGGATTGCTTTCAGGCAGGTAGCCGATGCGGCGCTTCGATCCCCTCGAATCGGCGGCGAGGGGTGCGTTGTCGAGCGCGATGCTACCGGTATCGGGCTCGAGGAACTGGGTGATCATCCGCATGGTGGTCGATTTGCCGGCACCGTTGGGGCCCAGGAAGCCGACGACCTCGCCGCGGTCGATCGTGAACGACACGTCGTCGACCGCAGTTGCCCCATCAAACCGCTTGGCGACGTTCTGCAGCGTGAGCAATGGCATGGTGTGTGGAGTTACCGGTGGAGTCGCCGAGCATCGTAACCAGTCCCGGCGCGGGATGGAAGTCGTTTCGAGGCGAAGCGGGGGGGGCCTATCCGCCCCGGGTATGCATCTCGCGGTGCGGGTCTGCGCGCAGGGTCGCGGTCGGCACCAGGGGCGTCCGGTGCTCCAGATGCAGACGATCCTCGGCTCCCCGGTCCATTCTCCCCGTCCAGGCGTCGCGGACCAGGGCCGTCAGCTCGGCGTCGCCGGCACCGCCACGCAACGCCTCCCGGAGATCGAGCCCCCGGTCGGCATAGAGGCAGAGGAACCAGGTCCCGTCCGCAGTCAGCCGGCTCCGGTCGCAGGAACCACAGAAGGGGGCGGTGGTCGACGCGATGATGCCGAACGGAGTCCCGTCCGGCAGCCGGTACCGCTCCGCCGGCGCCGACGGGTTCACCGAGTCCGGATCGGGGGTGGCCGCGCCGAACCGGGCGGCGACCTGCGCCAGAATCTGGTCGCGGGACACGACCTGCTCGAGAGACCAGCGGGTTGCCCCGCCGACGTCCATGTACTCGATGAAGCGGACCTCCAGGCCCCGGGCCTGACCGAAGGCGATGAGGTCCGTGACTTCGTCATCGTTGAATCCGCGGATCACTACCGCGTTCACCTTGATCCGCTGGAACCCCGCCCGCCGCGCGGCGTCGATTCCCTGCAGGACCGACTGATGGCGGTCCGACTTGGCGAAGGCCTCCATCCGCTGGGGATGCAGCGTGTCGAGACTGATGGTGACCCGATCGAGTCCCGCGGCCTTCAACTCTTCGGCGTTCTTCGCGAGGAGGAGCCCGTTCGTGGTGAGTGCGATGTCGGTGACACGGCGGTCGTCCCGGAGGAGCCGGATCAG
>DATBCM010000154.1:0-10346 GCA_036270455.1 Gemmatimonadales bacterium
GGATTGATGCCTGGAGCCGGGAAGTGGATGCTGCGATCCCGCGCTATTGATCAAACGCCCCTGACACCTGACACCTGACACCTGAAGTCTCAGTGCCGAAGGGGGGACTCGAACCCCCACGGGCTTGCGCCCACTGGCTCCTGAAGCCAGCGCGTCTACCAGTTCCACCACTTCGGCGTCTTTCGGGAACGGCAAATCTAGACGGAGGTATAACCTCAAGTCAACGCTTGGCTTGACCCTCATTCACTGCGTACCTATTTTGCGCCGACCGCCTTGGACAAAATTGCCATCGCCCGCAATCCGAGGGCGCGACACGACTTCCACCTCCTCGAGACCTGGGAGGCCGGTCTGGTGCTCACCGGAACCGAAGTGAAGTCGCTTCGGGACGGAAAGGCCAGCCTCTCCGAGGGGTACGCCCACGTCAAAGGTGGAGAAGTCTGGCTGGAAGGGCTCAGCATTTCGCCCTATGCCGCCGGTTCCTACAACAACCCACCGTCCCGCCGGTCCCGCAAACTGCTTCTGCATAAGCGCGAAATCGAAAAGCTGGCGGGCGGGACCACCCGCAAAGGTCTGACCGTGGTGCCGCTGGAGCTCTACTTCAAGGACGGCATCGCGAAAGTCGCCATCGCGCTGGCGCGGGCCAAGAAGGATCATGACAAGCGCGAAGATCTCAAGAAGCGCGACGCGGAGCGCGAGATGGCGCGCGTCACCCGAGGGCGACGGGGCGGGGCGGGGACATGAGCTTTTGGGCGCTCGTGATCGGTCTCGCCCCGGCCCAGATCGTGATCGCGACGCCGCGCGGCCAGACCATTGTTCCGGTGACCACGGAGCGGGGCGCCGCCGCCGTCGCCGCCCCGCTGCTCGCCGCGCCGCTCGGTCTCACGAGCGTGATCACCGACAGCCAGACCACCCTGACCCTCGACGGCATGAACTTCGCCATGCAAATCGGCGTGCCGTTCGCGCGCGTGGGGTCGGCCTTCTGCAACCTGGCGGCCGAGCCCTACGTGGCCCGGGATACACTCTTCCTGCCTCTTCCTTTTTTGTCCGATTGCGTGCCGCAGGCCCTGCCGCGGTACCGCTGGGATCCCGTGGGCGGGCGGTTGATCGAGACCGGTACGACCACCGTCGCCGCCGCTCCGCCCGATACCGACACGCCGGTCGTCATCCACCCACGCCCCCGTCAGCCCCTGCCGCCCAATCCGATGACGGGACTCCGGCTGCATCACGTCGTGACGGTCGATCCGGGGCATGGGGGCGTGGACCCCGGTGCCCCGAAGACGGGGGGCTATCTCCCGCGGGGTCAGCATGAGAAGGACATCACGTTCGCCATCGCGCGGATTCTCAAGAGCATCCTGATGGACCGCGGCATCGAAGTCGACATGACCCGAAGCACCGACACCCTGATCAGTCTCTACGACCGACCGTACACGTGCGTCGATGCATGTGACCTCTTCGTCTCCATTCACGTCAACTCTATGGACGAAGGACCGAACCGCTCGAAAGCGCGGGGGGTGGAGACCTACTATCTCGAGACGGCCAAGACCGAGGACGCGAGCCGCGTGGCGAAGATGGAAAACGACGCCATTCGCTACGAGCAGCACAGCGCGCGCGGCAACGACTCGAGTCCGCTGAAGTTCATCAACCAGGACATGGTGCAGAACGAGTACCTGCGCGAATCGGCCCGGCTCGCGGAGCTCATTCAGGGCCGGGTGGGGTCCGTGGCACCCGGCGGCGACCGGGGCGTACAGCAGGCGCCGTTCTGGGTCTTGAAAGACGCACGCCGTCCCGCGGTGCTCGTGGAAACCGGGTTCGCCACCAACCGGGCCGACGCCGAGTTTCTGGGCACTGGTGCCGGACAGCAGAAGATCGCCGGCGCCATCGCCGAGGGGATCGTGGCCTACCTGCGCGAGCTGGAGCGCAAGACCGCCGTGCCGGGGGCGGCCCGGTGAAGCGCCGCCTGCCGTTGCTGGCGCTCGTCGCTGCGGGCACCTGGGGATGCGTCTACTACAACGGCCTCTGGAGCGCGCATCGCTACGCGTCCGATGCGCGACACCAGGAGCGGGACGGCCATCCGGAGGCCGCGATGGCGAGCTGGTCTCAGGCGGCGCTGGAAGCCGAATCGGTCGCGGCGCGTCATCCCCACAGTGCCTGGCTTCCCGAGGCCCTGGTGACCGCAGCGGAGGGATTGGTCGGCAGTCACAACTGCGAAGGGGCCGCTCCCTATCTCGATCGCATCCCGGGCGCGACCACAGACTCCTCCATTCTGGAGCGCGCGGCGCTCCTCCGTGCGGGATGCGCGCTCACCACGGGGGACCTGGGAGCCGCGGAACGGCTGGCGCAACCGATCCTTGCCTCGAAGGAGCAGGAGCGACGGAACGGCGCGGCCCTGGTGCTCGGACGGGCGGCGCGCCGGCGCGGGAGCTTCGACGAGGCGGCCACGGCGTTCGGGCGCTCGCCGGAGCGCGCGGCGGGGGTGGAGCGGGTGCTTGCGCTGGTCGAGGGCGGACGGGTGGAGTGGGCCGACGCCCTCTGTGACACGCTGGTCCGCCTCAAACCCGCGGAAGAGGATTGGGACAGCGTCTTCGCCGCGTTCGGCCGGGCTGCCGGTCCGGCGGTCACCTCCCGCATCGTCGGCCGCGTGGTGCCCCGCTCCCGGTTGCCCGCCGGCGCACGGGCCCGGCTCTATCTGCAGGACGGATTCGGTCTCCTCGCCTCCGGAGATCCAGGCGCGGCGGATCACCGTTTTCTCCTGGCCGCGCAGACGGCACCCGACTCCGGGGAAGCGGACCGGGCTGGAGTCGCCCACCTCCAGGCGCGCGTGGCGGAGGCCTCGAGCCTCGACAGCATTCTGGTGATCGACGCCCAGCTCGCCCCTTATGTGGAGCGCGGAGCCGGAGTGGACGATGCCCGGCACCTGAGGGGGCTCCTCAAGCGCATCACGGCGGACCCCGATACGACCGTCACCGGCGTGTTCCGGGCGGGAGAGCTCGCGCGGGACTCGCTCTACGCCCGTTCGCTCGCCGCGTCCCTCTTGCTGGGGTTTGCCCGGCGCTACCCGGCCTCCGTCTTTGCTGCGAAAGCGATCGTGGCCGCGATTCCCCTCACGCCCGAGCACGCCGATTCGCTGACGAACGAGTTGGGAGTGCGGTACGCGGCCTCGCCGTACTCGCTTGCCCTCCGCGGCGCGCCGAGCCCCGGGTTCGATGCGGCGGAGGACTCCCTGGCGCGGTTGTTCGGCCTCCGGGGCGTGACGTCCGCGGCGCAGTCGGTCCCAAGATTTGCCGCCACGTGGAGCCCACCCCAGACCGGGAGGCGCGGACCGCTCCTCGATCCGTTGGAGGTGGCGGTGGCCCGGCCGCGGGCGCCGAAGCCCGCCGGGAACGCCCCCGGACGGCGGGGCGCCGTGGCCGACTCCCTGCCGTGAGGACTCTCTGGGGTGCCGCGTTCCAGAACCCGGTCCTGCTGGCGGCGGGGACCGCGGGATTCGGACGTGAGATCGACGGGGTGCTGGATCTGGACCGGCTCGGCGGTATCGTCACCAAGGCGGTCACGCCGGAGCCCCGACGGGGGCACCCCGGTCCGCGCGTCGCCGAATTTCGCGGAGGCATGCTGAACGCGGTGGGGCTCGCCAACCCCGGCGTGGAGGCCGTGGCGGCACACGATCTGCCCTGGCTGGTGAAACGGGTCACGCGGGCGCGCGTGCTGGTCAACGTCGCCGGCGCCACCGTAGACGACTACGTCACGGTGCTGGCCCGCCTGGCCGGGACCGACGGCGTAACCGCCTTCGAGATCAACGCGTCCTGTCCCAACACGTCCGCCGGCGGTCTGGAGTTCGGGGCAGACGACACGTCGCTCGCCAACCTGGTGCGCCGGTGCCGTGCTGCCACCACCCGACCCCTCGTCATCAAGCTTTCCCCGGTCTTGCCGGACATCGCCCGGACGGCACAGGTGGCGCGTGACGCCGGGGCCGATGGGCTCAGCCTCGTGAACACGATGCCGGCGACGCTCAACGGGCGGCTCGGGAATGGGTTCGGCGGCATGAGTGGACCGGCGCTCCTGCCGGTAGGCGTCCTGGCGGTGCGAAAGGTCCGCGCGCGCATGGATCTCCCGCTGATCGGCGTCGGTGGCATTCGCACCGCGGCCGACGTGCGAGAGTATCTCACGGCCGGCGCGGATCTCGTCGCGGTGGGGACGGCGGCCCTCGCCGATCCCGGAGCTCCCGAACGCATCGTGCGGGGCCTGGCCCGTGGCTGAGCTCATCGTCGCGTTCGACCTGCCCACCGGGAAGGAGGCCCTCGCGCTCGCTTCCCGCTTGCCCGGACTTGGCTGGGCCAAGATCGGACCCGTGCTCTACGTCCGCGAAGGTCCCGCGCTGGTGCGCGAGTTCACGGCCCGGGGCATTCGGGTCTTTCTCGATCTCAAGTGGCACGACATCCCGAATACGGTGGCCGGGGCGGTGGAGGCGGCGCGGGAGCTCGGGGTGTCGCTCGCGACGGTCCATTGCCTCGGCGGCACTGTGATGCTCGAGGCGGCCCGGAAGGCAGCGGGGGAAGGGGACGGGGGCCTCGCGCTGGTCGGCGTCACGGTGTTGACCTCGCACGACAGTGCGAGTTTCGAAACGGTCGTGGGCCGCGGAGTTCCGGATGTCGGGTTTGAAGTGGTACGGCTGGCACACCTCGCCCGCGCCGCCGGGCTGCGGGGGATGGTTGCCTCGGGGCACGAGGTGGGGCTCCTGCGGGAGGCGTTGGGGCCGGACCCGTGGCTCGTAGTCCCCGGGATCCGGGCCGCCGATGCGGCCCCTGACGATCAAGCCCGGACGGTCACGCCCGCGGAGGCCGTGCGCCGGGGGGCCACTCATCTGGTAGTGCGGAGGCCCATTACGGGGGCGGGGGACGCGGAGGCGGCCTACCGGGGGATGCGGGAGGCGATGACCACGTAATCGCGCCCCTTGCGTGAACTTACGACCCCGGGTATTGTTCAAGACTCAACCAGAATCTTTGCCGGGAGACGGTCTTTTGAAGGTGCGCACGAGCGTCAAGCCGATCTGCGAGCATTGCAAGGTGATCAAGCGCCGGGGAGTGACCCGGGTCATCTGCAAGCGGAATCCCAAACACAAACAGCGTCAGGGCTAGGCCGATGGCACGAATCGCCGGCGTGGACCTGCCACGCGACAAGAAGATTCAGTTCGCGCTCCCCTACATCTACGGGGTGGGGCCGTCGAACGCCAAGCGCATTCTCGCCGAGACGGGTGTGAGCCCGGACGCGCGCGTGCGCGACCTCCGGGACGCGGAAGTGGCGCGGCTCCGTCAGGTGATCGAGCGCGACTACAAGGTCGAAGGTGCGCTCCGCACGGAAGTGGCGATGAACATCAAGCGATTGATGGACATCGGCACGTACCGGGGCGGGCGGCACCGCAAGAACCTGCCCGTGCGCGGCCAGCGTACGCATACCAATGCGCGCACCAAAAAGGGACCCCGGCGCGCCATCGCGGGCAAGAAGAAGCCCTCTCTCAAGAAATAAATGGCTCAAGCAAAAGCTCCGGGCGCCAAGCGCGCCAAGAAAGTCGTCGAAGCGGAGGGCGTGGCCCACATCACGGCCACGTTCAACAACACGCTCATCACCATCACCGACTCTCACGGCAATGCCATCACGTGGGGCTCGGCGGGCAAGGCGGGGTTCAAGGGCTCGAAGAAGTACACGCCCTTCGCTGCCACCGTGGCCGCCGAGCAGGCGGCGCGCGAAGCGCTGTCCCTCGGCGTGAAGCGCGTGCATGTGCGGGTGCAGGGCCCCGGCTCCGGTCGCGAATCCGCCATTCAGGCGCTCGCCACCGCCGGCCTGCAGATCCGCTCGATTCGCGACGTGACCCCGATTCCTCACAATGGGTGCCGGCCGCCCAAGAAGCGGCGGGTCTGATCCATGGCACGCTACACGGGTCCCGCCTGCCGGCTCTGCCGGCGTGAAGGCACCAAGCTGTTCTTGAAGGGGGCGCGCTGCCTCACCGAGAAGTGCGCCATCGAACGCCGCGCCTACGCGCCGGGCCAGCATGGCCAGGGCACGGGGCGGCGGCGGAAGGCGTCCGAGTACGCCAAGCAGATGCGTGAGAAGCAGAAGGTGAAGCGCATCTATGGGCTCTCGGAGCGTCAGTTCCGTAACGTGTTTGAGCGCGTGCTGCGCGAGCCCGGGGTCACGGGCGAGGCGCTGCTCGTCGCGCTCGAGTCACGGCTCGACAACATGGTGTTCCGGATGGGATTCGCGTCGTCGCGCCGGCAGGCGCGGCAGCTGGTCCGCCACCGGCACATTCAGGTGAATGGTCGGACCGTCGACATTCCGTCCTACCGGATCCGCCCCGGCGATGAAGTGAAGGTCGCCGACGCGAGCCGCGAGCTGGCCCTCGTCAAGATGGCCGCCGAGCTCGCCGGACGTGGTCAGCCGGTCAGCTGGATTCAGGTGGACAGCGACAAGGCCCTCGGCAAGATGACCGAGCGGCCCACCCGTGACGCCATCCCGGTCGCGGCGCAAGAACAGCTCATCGTCGAGCTCTACTCCAAGTGATGACGACGACTCTCGATTTGACCGGATTGGTCCGCCCGCACGTGGTCGAAATGACCAAGCGGGAGGACACGCCCAACGCCGCCGAGTTCCGGCTCCAGCCGCTCGAGCGGGGGTACGGGTACACCCTGGGGAATTCGCTGCGCCGGATGCTGCTGTCCTCGCTGCGCGGCGCCGCCGTGTGGGCGTTCCGCCTGGACGGCGTGGTGCACGAGCACCAGACCATCCCGGGGGTGGTGGAAGACGTGCATCAGATCATTCAGCGTCTGAAGCAGCTCACCCTCGTGCTCGCGCCCGACGCGGACGAGGCGGTGCTGCACATCAAGCGCGAGAAGGCCGGCCCCGTCTACGCCCGCGACATCGAGTCGCACGGTGCGGTGACGGTGGTCAATCCCGATCAGCTCCTGTTCACCGTGCAGGACGACAAGGAGATGAACGGCGAGCTGTACGTGAACAAGGGCCGCGGGTACGTGGAGGCCGAGCAGCACCCGGTCGACCGGACCCTGTCCGTGGATGTGGTGCGCATCGACTCGATCTACAATCCGGTCCGCCGCGCGAACTTCACCGTGGCCGAGACCCGCGTGGGTCAGCGCACCGACTACGACCGGCTCACGCTGTCGGTCGAGACCAACGGCACCATCAGTCCCGAGGACGCGGTGGCGTACGCCGCGGCCCTCGCACAGGAGCACTTCCGCTACTTCGTCGACTTCGGCAAGGTCCCGATGGTGGCCGCCGAGGCACCGAATGCGGGGGGGAACGCTGCGGCTCCCGGCCGGCTCAAAGAGCTGCTCGACCGGAGCATCGACGACGTCGGGCTGACGGTCCGCTCGGTGAACTCGCTCAAGAATTCCAACATCCGCACCCTCGGCGATCTGGTGCAGCACGCCGAAGCCGACCTGCTCAAGGTGAAGAACGTCGGCGACAAGGCGCTGGGAGAAATCGCGGATCTGCTGCGGCGGGAAGGCCTGAATTTCGGCATGCGCTACGAGGAGACGGGCGCGGGTGACGTGCGCGTTCTCGAGCCCGGCGTGCCGCCGATGGCCCAGGTGGCCGCGAGCGGGGAAGAGTAATGCGGCATCGCGCCAAGGGACGGCAGCTCTCCCGGACCTCGAGCCACAAGAAGGCGACGCTGAACAACATGGCGACCGCTCTCTTCCGGCACGACCGCATCGTCACTACCGAGGCCAAGGCCAAGGAGCTGCGGCCGTTCGCCGAGCGTCTCATCACCCTCGCGCGTCGGGGGGATTTGCACGCCCGCCGGCTGGTGGAGCGGCGGATTGCGGACAAGGAAGTGAGCCACCGCCTCTTCGCGGAGCTGGGCAAGCGGTTCGCGGCCCGGCCGGGCGGCTATACCCGCATCGTGAAGCTCGGGCATCGCGTCGGAGATGGTGCCGACGTGGCCCGGATCGAACTGCTGAGTGAGTGAGCGAGCGGCGGGGTGTTCGGTGCGACAGGAGGGGACCCCGACGGGTCCCCTTTTCTCTTCAGGCGGCTTTGATCACCCGGTGCGACTTGATGCAGCGGGTGCAGACCCGGATGCGGCGGGTGGTGCCGTCCACCACGGCGCGCACGCGCTGGAGATTGGGAAACCAGCGGCGCTTGGTCTTGTTGTTCGCGTGGCTGACACTATGGCCCGTCGCCGGGCCCTTGCCACAGAGTTCACACACACGAGCCATGGTCGGTCCGACGAATGAGTTCCAATGCACGCGCACCCCGGGGATCGGGGCCCGAGCAGGGGCGGAAACCTAACGGGGGCTCCGAGGCCGGGCAACCCCGGAAGACGGCCGTGATCACGGGCGTCACCGGGCAGGACGGCTCGTACCTGGCGGAGCTCCTCCTCGCCAAGGGCTACGAGGTGATCGGCGTGGTCCGCCGGACCTCGCACGACTCCTACGAGCGGATCGGTCATCTGCTGGACCGATTGCACGTCGTCCCCGCCGACCTGCTCGACCAACATTCCCTGACCGCCGTGATCCGCGACGCCAGGCCCCACGAGGTCTACAATCTGGCGGCCCAGAGTTTCGTGCCCACCTCGTGGAGCCAGCCCGTCCTCACCGGCGAATTCACGGCGCTCGGCGTCACGCGCCTCCTCGAAGCCGTCCGGCTCGCACATCCCGAGGCGCGTTTCTACCAGGCGTCCTCGTCCGAGATGTTCGGCAAGGCGCAGGAGACCCCGCAGAAGGAGAGCACGCCCTTCTATCCGCGGTCGCCGTACGGCGTGGCGAAAGTCTACGGGCACTGGATCACGGTCAACTACCGTGAGTCCTACGGCCTCTACGCCGTGTCCGGCATCCTGTTCAACCACGAGTCGCCGCGCCGGGGTCTCGAGTTCGTGACCCGCAAGGTCACGCACGCGGTCGCGCGCATCAAGCGCGGAACCGCCACGGAGGTCCGGCTCGGGAACCTGGATGCGCGGCGGGACTGGGGGTACGCGGGCGACTACGTCGACGCGATGTGGCGCATGCTGCAACAGGCGAAGCCGGCCGACTATGTGATCGGCACGGGCGAGACCCACACCGTGCGCGAGCTCTGCGAAATCGCCTTTGGCCACCTGGGGCTCGACTGGACGAAGCACGTGGTCGTCGATCCAAAATTCGTGCGACCCGCCGAGGTCGACGTGCTGCTCGCCGATCCGACCCTCGCCAAGCGGGAGCTCGGGTGGACGCCGGCTACGCGCTTCGCGGATCTCATCAGGATGATGGTGGACGCCGACTTGGACCGCACCGCGTGAAGGTGCTCGTCACCGGAGCGGATGGATTCGTGGGACGCTGGATGGTCCGGCGCCTGATCGCGGACGGCCACGAAGTCTTCGGAGCGCTCCGGCCCTCGGGCGCGTTACATGACGACGGGTTGACCGCCGAGGAGCGTCAAGCGGTCCGGTGGCTGCCACTCGAGCTCACTGATGCCGAGTCGGTTCGCATGGCGGTGGACCTGCCGTATGATGCGGTGATTCACCTCGCCGCCGTGGCCTCGGGGCCGGAAGCGGCGCGCGATCCGGGGTTCGCCTGGACCGTGAACGCCGCCGGCACCGCGCGGATCGCTTACGTGCTGGCCGAGGCGAGACGGAAGGGGCGGGCCGATCCCGTGTTCCTGCTGGTCTCGACGGGCGAGGTCTATGGACGGGGCCCCGACGGAAAGAACGGGCGCCCGCGCCTGGAGACCGACGCCCTCGCGCCCTGCTCGCCGTATGCGTCGAGCAAGGTGGGCGCCGAGGTCGCGGCCTTCGAAGCCTGGCGGCGGACGGGACTGCGCGTCGTGGTGGCGCGGGCGTTTGCGCACACGGGACCCGGCCAGGACACCCGCTTCGTGGTGCCCGCGTTCGCCCAGCGCCTCCGCTACGCCCGGCAGATCGGTGCGCCGGCGGTGAAGGTGGGGAACCTCGAGCCGGTGCGGGAGTTTCTGGACGTACGGGACGTGGTGGACGCCTACGCCCGGCTGCTCGTGAAAGGCGTTCCAGGAGAGGCGTACAACGTCGCCGGCGGGCAGGGCATCGAGCTGCGCGAGCTGTTCGACCGGGTGGCGGCCCGGCTCGGCGCCCGGGTGATTCCGGAAACGGACCCCGAGCTGGTGCGTCCGGCGGACATTCCGAACCTGGTCGGAGACGGATCCAAGTTGCGGGCGGCGACCGGCTGGGCGCCGGCACATGCTCTCGACGACACGCTGCGGGACACGGTGGATGCCCAAGCGCACTGACCTGAAACGCATTCTCCTCATCGGCTCCGGCCCCATCGTCATCGGGCAGGGGGCCGAGTTCGACTATTCGGGGACGCAGGCCGTAAAGGCCCTGCGCGAAGAGG
>DATBCM010000155.1:0-5336 GCA_036270455.1 Gemmatimonadales bacterium
CTGGTCGCCCGCATCATGTACAACGAACCGTACGTGAGCTTGCCAATGCGGAGCTCGGTGCGGGGTGGGACCGTTCAGCACGAATGGAAACGCGATGGACGCTGGCAGGGACTGAGCGCCACGACCGCGGAAACCGCCGCCGTCCCCGAGGCGGGAAGCCACGAGGAGTTCATCACCGACCACGAGTGGGGCTACTCCCGACAGCGCGACGGAGGGACGATCGAGTACCGGGTGCAACATGACCGCTGGCCCGTGCGGCGGGCCACGGAACTCCGCATCGATGCCGATTTCTCGAGTCTGTACGGCTCGACCCTGGGACCGGCATTGACCAAGCCGTTGACCCGATTCATCGTCGATGGGTCGGCCGTGACCGTGGGGACGCCGGTTCGCCTGGCTCTCTAGACGAACAGCAGGGTACTATTGAACGGCCTCTGGAGGGTTAGCTGTGAAAATCAGAGCCGTCGCACTTGCCGCTCTCTTCGCTTCAGCGTGTTCTTCCCCATTCGGCGTCGACCCCGTCGGCGATTGGGGCGGTACCCAGGCGCACCTCGACCTCAGGCTTTCGGGTGGGACCGTACAGTACCAGTGCGGGATGGGAACCATCGATTCCGGCTGGGCCGAAAACCCCGACGGCTCCTGGCTGGCTACCGGCAAGCACTACCTCGGCGGTGGCCCCGCCCCCGACACCGCCCGCTCCCCACACCCGGCCCTCTACTCGGGGCGTTTCACCGGCGAGCGGCTCGATTTCAGAGTGTTCGTGCCGGATCTGGGCGACACACTGGGACCGTTTAGTCTCGTCCGGAATGGTCCGGGCGTGTCTGAGGTCTGTCTGTAGAAATGGCGGCAACCGAGGGTTGTACGGATCCCGCCTGCCGCGCCTGCCACCCGTTCGCTAAGTTAGTCCCCGGCAACATCACTGCCCCCTCGTCCAATGGCAGGACATCGGACTTTGGATCCGAGAATGGTGGTTCGAATCCACCGGGGGCAATGACGGCTCCGGCACCTAGGGCGTCCTGGGCATCCGGCCCGGCGTCCACGGCACGCCCGCAGCTTCCGCCGCGTCTTCGAGATTCTTCAGATCGACGTCGATGAGCTGTTTCACCTTCGGCAGCACCGTCTCGAACTGCCCGCGCACGTAGTCGATCTGCGCGCGCTCCGCGGCATTCATGGGAGCGAGCGAGTTTCCCGAGCGGTTACCGACGGCGCCGCGTAGACGGTCGAGCAACGATTGCGGCGACGGCTCCTGGCGGCGCCCCCGCGTCGGGTCGCCGGAGAGCAATTCCCTGGCATCCTTCAGGCGGTTCTCCATCTCGCGTACCCGGCGTGCGAGCCCCGAGTCCGCGCCCGGCGTCTCGTCGATGGCCCGCTTGAGATATCCCACCCGCGTCAGCGCCTCACTGACCAGGGCCGACGCCCCCAGCACCTCTCGTTGCAGCGCCCCGGCCTTCACCTCATCGCCAAGCGACGCGTAGGCACGGCCCGCCAGGCCACTGTCGACGTCCACCACCCGGAACCGCTGCGGGATGCCGAGCGGCGTGAAGGTGCTGTCGCTCCGTGCGGACAGTGACACCTGATAGGTGCCCGGCGGTGCATACGGTCCTCTCGGGCCCCCACCGAAGGGGTTATTCGGGTCCGGACGGAACGGTGGCGCGTCCACCGGATTGCTGGTCGGCAAGCGCAGGTCCCACGCGACCCGGTTGATTCC
This sequence comes from Gemmatimonadales bacterium, assembly GCA_036270455.1. Taxonomy (GTDB): domain Bacteria; phylum Gemmatimonadota; class Gemmatimonadetes; order Gemmatimonadales; family GWC2-71-9; genus 40CM-2-70-7. The sequence continues at coordinate 1,706 of DATBCM010000155.1, forward strand.
CTTGGTCGTGGGACCCGTGAACCGGCGCACGACGTTGCCCGCCGAATCGCTCACCGTCACCACCACCGCCGGATCCTCTTCGCGGTCCTCGGCCTTGAGCGAATCCCAGGAGGGATACCCGATATCCCCACCCTGCTTCTCCGCCGCGGCATCCGCCTTCTGCCGGCGCTCCTTCCGGGAGACGAACGCGTCCTTCAGATAGTAGGTGATCACCGCGCCGTAGGTCGGGTTTTCCGCTGCGTAATAGCCCGCCCCCTGAAACGAAATGCCGGGGAGCCCCAGCGGGCTCGCGGGCACGTAGAGAGGCGCCGGGCGCACCGGGAAGGTGGCCGCGCGCTGCGCCAGCGTTTCGGGGCCGAGGTGGCGCAGGGGCGTGTAGTCGTCGAGCACGTAGAAGCCGCGCCCGAACGTCGCAAGCACCAGATCGTTTTCGCGGCGCTGGATGGTCAGGTCGCGGACCTGGATGGTCGGCAGGCCGCCCTTGAGCCGCGTCCACTGCTTGCCGCCGTCGACTGTGAAGTAGAGCCCGAACTCGGTACCCACGAACAAGAGGCTGGGATCGACGCCGTCCTCGGCCAGACTCCAGACGTCCCCGCGCTCCGGCAGGTCACCCGCAATGTTGGTCCAGGTGTGGCCGAGATCGGTGCTCTTGATGACGTAGGGCTTGAAGTCGCCCGACCAGTGCCCGTTGAGGACGGCATAGACCGTGTTCACGTCGGTCTGCGACGGGATCACCCGCGTGACGAACGTCGTATCGGGCACGCCGGGGAAATGCTCCGCAGACCGCCAGTGCGCGCCGCCGTCCTCGCTGACCTGCACGAGCCCGTCGTCCGTGCCGGCAAAGAGCAACCCCTCCTTGAGGGGCGACTCGGCGAGGGCGTAGATCGTTCCGAACAGCGTCGTCGAGACGTTCTTCTCCACGGCGTCCACGCTCCAGACGCGTCCCATCATCTTCAGCCGGTTGCGGTCGAGCTGCCGCGACAGATCCGGACTCACTGGGCGCCACGAGTCACCGCGGTCGTCGCTCCGGTAGACCCGCTGGGCGGCGAAGTACAGCCGGTGATGGTCATGCGGGCTGATGATCACCGGCGCATCCCAGTTCCAGCGGAGCGCTTCGCCGGTCGTCGGGTCGAAGGGCTGGATGCCCACCTGCTCACCCGTGCGCAGGTCGAAGCGGACCAGATTGCCGAACTGCGACTGGGCGTACACGGTCTTGGGATCGGTAGGGTCCACCACGCTGCCGAACCCGTCGCCGCCGGCGGTGATGAACCAGTCGGCATTGCGAATGCCGTTGTTCGTCCGGGTGCGGCTGGGTCCACCGACCGAGAAGTTGTCCTGTGCTCCCCCGTACACGTTGTAGAACGGGAGGGCGTCATCGGTCGCGACACGGTAATACTGCGTCACCGGCAGGTTGGCACCGAACCGCCAGGTGCGGCCCAGGTCCCAGGTCTCGTAGACCCCGCCATCGCAGCCGACCACCAGATGGTCGGTGTTGTCGGGGTCGATCCACACGACGTGGTTGTCCACGTGCTTGTTGACCTCGCCCAGCGTACTGAACGTCTTGCCGCCGTCGTTCGAGATCTGCAACAGCACATTCACCGCGTAGACGCGATCCACGTTCTTCGGGTCGGCGAAGACCCGGTTGTAGTAATTCCCGCCGAACTGCGTGCCGCTCATCTTCTCCCAGCTCGCGCCCCCGTCCCGCGACCGGAACAGCCCGCCCTTCTCGTCGGCGGCCTGCGCGATGGCGTAAATGACGTCGGGATCGGCCGGCGACCGGGCGAGGCCGATGCGGCCGAGGTCCACCTTGGGGAAACCGGACTGCGATTTCACCCAGCTCTTGCCGGCGTCGGTGGAGCGCCACACGGCTGAGCCCGGACCGCCGGCGATGAATCCGTAGACGCGCCGCTCGCGCTGCCAGGTCGTGGCTACCAGAACGTCGGGGTGGCGCGGATCGAGCTGGATGTCGTTGGCACCGGTCCAGTCGTCGCCAGCCAGCACCTTGGTCCAGGTCGCGCCCCCGTCCGTGGTCTTGAAGACCCCGCGGTCCCCGCCCCCGCTCCAGAGTGGGCCCTGGGCGGCGACATAGACGACGTCGGAGTTGCGGGGATCCACGACGATGCGGCCGATGTGCTGGGATTCCTTGAGCCCGACGTTTCTCCAGCTCTTGCCGCCGTCGAGCGACTTGTAGACGCCGTCGCCGAAGGCCACCACGCGCTGGGCGTTGTTCTCTCCCGTGCCGACCCAGATCACGTTGTGGTCATTGGGATCGATCGTGATCGCGCCGATGGACCACGCCCCTTCGTCGTCGAACAGCGGCGTGAAGCTGGTGCCGTCGTTGATGGTCTTCCAGACGCCCCCGGCGGCGGTGGCCACGTACCAGACCGCCTTGTCCGTGGGGTCGACAGCGATATCGGCGATGCGGCCCTCGGTGAGCGCCGGCCCGATGGACCGGAGCTTGAGGCCGCCGACGATGCTGCCGAGTCCACCGCTGTCGGCCCGGGGTGCGGACGCCGCGGGGGGGAGCGCAGTGGCCCCGGGCTTCAGAGCGGGTTTCCTGGTCCGGGCCTGGCCGAGGGCGAGACCGGGGACGACGAGCAACAACGCGAGTGTGGGACGCATGATTCCGAATGGGCGAGGGTGAGGAGCTATTGTACGGGCCCGGGGCGCCGGATGTAAGACCACCGCACCGAGGCTTGACACGTGTCGCCGGAGGTCAGAGCCTATCACCCACCTCAAGCCCAGGCGCTCCATGAGACGCTTCGCCGTCGCCGCCATCGCCCTACTCGCTGCCGCCCCACTCGCGGCTCAGACCCAGGTCAACTGGGATTCCCTGGGCGCCGAGACCCAGCGGGTGCTCGCGGCCTATTTGCAGATCAACACTACCAATCCGCCGGGGAACGAACTGGAAACCGCGCGATTCCTGGTGAAACTCCTCGCCGACAATGGCATCGAATCACAGATTCTCGACACGGCCGAGCTGGGCGCCGGCCGCGCGAACGTCTACGCGCGGCTTCGGGGCAACGGCTCGAAGAAGGCCATCGCCCTCGTGAGCCATATGGACGTGGTGCCGGTGACGCCCGCGTTCTGGTCGGTGGATGCCTTCGGCGGCGTGGTGAAAGACGGATTCCTCTACGGCCGCGGCGCGCTGGACATGAAGGGCGAGGGCATCGCGGCCCTGATGGGCATGCTCGCCATCAAGCGGTCCGGGGTGCCTCTGAACCGGGACATCGTGGTCATCGGGAACGCCGACGAAGAGCTGGGCGGCACGGGCGCCGCGACCTTCGTGGCCCGGCACGCGGGAGTACTCAAGGACGTGGAATTCCTGATCACCGAGGGCGGTGCGAACCCGCTCGACCATGGCCGCCTCCTCTATTACGGCGTCAGCGTGAGCGAGAAGCGCACGTTCTGGCAGCGCCTGACGGTGCACGGCATCCCGTCGCACGGCTCGCGGCCGACCAAGAACAACCCGGTGCCGCGCCTCGTCGCGGCCCTGGACCGCATCGCTCACCACGAGACTCCCCTTCGCGTCACTCCGGGAGTCCGGAAATACCTCCACGACCTGTCCACCCAGTTCGCGGGCGTTCAAGCCGCCTGGCTCGCCAACATCGACTCGTCCCTGAAGGTCCCC
>DATBCM010000156.1:0-2227 GCA_036270455.1 Gemmatimonadales bacterium
CGGTCGTGCAGGGTACGGTGTCATCGCCGACGCCCACGCACTCTCCCAGGGCTTCTTTCCCGGGCCAGAGCACTCCTGCCATCGATTGGCTGACCACCATCATCCGCGGTGCTCCCGCGACGTCCGCCTCCGTCACGCCCCGGCCCCGCACCAAACGGGTGCCCATGGTCGCGAAGTAGTCGGGGGTGACGGCGTTCAGGTAGAACTGTCCGAGCCGGTCGGTCGAGTCGATCCCCGCCACGTGGATGCTCTGATTCCAGGAGCTCCAGAAAGGCATGGTGACCTGGCGGGAGACGTGGGTGACGCCCGGGATGGTTCTGGCGTCGTTGAGCAGGCGCCGCCGCAGGGCCACATCCGCCGCGCTGTCGAGCTTGACCCCGCGCATCTGGAGGTCCACGACGGAAACCGAGTCCGGGTCGAATCCGAGAGGCAGGTTCTTGATGTGCCCCAGGGAGCGGACGAACAGCCCGGCGCCGACGAGGAGCACCACGGAGAGTCCTCCCTGGAGCACCAGGAGGGCCACGCGCGTCCGGGACCGGTGAATCGCGCCCTCCCGGGCGCCCGCCTTGAGGTCACCGGTCAGGTCGGCCCGGCGCGTCTGAAACACGGGAGCGAGCCCGGTCAGGAATCCCGCCAGCAACGTTGCCGCACCCACGATCACCAGCGTCCGGGGATCGCTGATGACGGTAGCTTGCGCGGTCTTGGGCAGGAGGGACGCACGGAGAATGGCTCCACCGAATTGCGCGACGAGGAGTCCGGCAACGCCTCCCAGTACGGCAAGCAGGAGACTCTCGCTCAGCAATTGCGAGGCGAGGCGGGTGCGGCTGACGCCGAGCGCCAGACGGATGGCGATTTCCCGCTTGCGCTGAAGCGCACGGGCCAGGAGCAGGTTGGCGACGTTGGCGCACGCGATCAGCAGTACGATCAGCGCCACGCCGCCAAGCCACGTCGCCACCTTGGCTTCGGCGGACTCATTGGGTCCCCGTTCCGACAGGATTGACGCGACGACACCGTGCGGTTTGGTGAGGGCGAGCGGCGTCCGGTAACGGGGAGGGGATTGGGCATCCTCGATGCCGATGCTCTGGACGTATGCGGCCGTGACGTCGGCCGTCGCGGCAGCGACGGTCACGCCGGGTTTGCGCTGGGCGATCATCCAGGCCCAGGTCCAGTGGTATGTGGACCACCAGTTCTCGCCGCGGAGCCGGATGTTGGCACCGATCTCCGCGCCATAGGTGGCAACCGGGATGTAGGCGGCCGGTGGTTCACCGGACCACAGACCCACGAAGCCGCGTGGAGCCACACCGATGATGGTGTAGAGGGTGGCGCCGATCTGAATCGTCTGGCCCAGGACGTCGGATCGCCCGCCGTATTGTGTCTGCCACAGTCCGTTGCTCAAGACCGCGACTGCGGCGCCCTGCGGGAAGGTGTCTTCGGCGCTGGTGAAGTAGCGGCCGATGGCCGGGGGGGCGTCGAAAAATCCGAAGAAGCTCGCGCTGACGGCCCCCACCTGCATTTCACGCGAATTGGTGCCGACGCCGATCGCCAACTTGCGCGAGGAAACTTCGGCCGTCCGTTCGAACGTGTGGGTGAGTCGGGTCAGGTCCAGGTATCGGGCGAACTGCACGCTCCCTGAGTTGTAGACCTTGCCGCGGTAGGTCTGAGCCAGGTAGAGGCGTTGAGTGGCGGCGGGGTCCCGGAGCAGGGCGGGAGGCCGGAACAGCAGACGGTCCACCACCGAGAACATCGCGGTGTTGGCCCCGATCCCGAGCGCCAGGGTGAGCGTCACCGCCAGGGTGAACGCCGGTTTGCTACGGAGGCCGCGGACCGCATACCGCAGGTCCTGGACAAGGTGCTCCCAGCGGATGGTCATGCATGATAGGACGCGCCAGCCGGCGTTTTGGTTGCGCGCACCAAGGGGATGACTTCTTCCGCAAACCGCTCCATTTCTTCGAGCTGGGGGCTGAACTGGAGCAGCACCAGGTCCACGCCGACCCGCTCGAGTTCCAGCAGCCGCTCGGCGATCCGTTCCGGAGTCCCCACCAGCCCGGTTTCCAGACCCCGATTGGAGACCGAATACTCCTCGAGGCTCACCTTCCGTTCGAGCTTGGTGTTGGAGAGCCAGTCCTGGTAGTTGGCATAGCTCGAGGCGTTGCTATGGACGTCGGTGATCCGCGCCACCTACTCCCGGGCGTCCGCCTCGGTCCCCCGGCAGACGACATATCCGGCG
>DATBCM010000157.1:0-4866 GCA_036270455.1 Gemmatimonadales bacterium
AGTTCCTCGGCGACCAGCCGCACGTCCGCTACCTCAAGATCTCCGAAGGCTGTGACCACACCTGCGCCTTCTGCGCCATTCCGCTCATGCGCGGCAAGCACCGCTCGGAGCCGGTGGAGCGGCTGGTCCGCGAAGCGCAGGCGCTCGAAGCGCAGGGCGCGGTCGAGATCAATCTCGTGGCCCAGGATCTCGGACACTTCGGTCGCGACCTGGGGCTCGGGGGGCCCAAGCTCCCCGACCTTCTGGAAACGCTCCTGCGCGAGACGTCCGTGCCGTGGTACCGGCTGCTCTACGTCTATTCGGCCGGCCTCTCCGAGCGCCTGGTCCGCGTGATCGCCGACAACCCGCGCATCGTTCCCTACATCGACATGCCCATCCAGCACGCGAACGACCAGATGCTGGAGAAGATGCGGCGCCCCGAGCGCAAACGGACCATCATCGAGAAACTCGCGTGGTTGCGCGCCGCGGTGCCCGATCTGGCCGTACGCACCACGTGCCTGGTGGGCTTCCCGGGGGAGACCGACGAGCAGTTCCGCGAGCTGGTCGAGTTCATCGAAGCCGCCCAGTTCGACCGGATGGGCGCGTTCATGTATTCGCCCCAGGAGGGCACGCGGGCCGTGCAGTACCCCGACGACGTTGCCGAGGAGGTGAAGCGGGAGCGGCTCGAGGAGCTGATGGAGGTGCAGCGTGCCGTGTCCGGTGACCGGCTGGCCCGTTTCGTGGGCCGCGAGGTGGACGTGCTGATCGACCGCGTGGCCGATCCGCTGGAGGAGGGGGGCGCGACCCACGTCGGACGCGTGCCCTGGCAGGCCGACGACGTGGACGGCGTCACCTACGTGGCCGCCGGTGGGTGGGCCCGCCCCGGCAAGATGGTCCGGGTCCGGGTGACCGAAAGCGAAGACTACGATTTCCGGGCGGTCGCGCTGACGTGAGGCGCGTCCGGCGCCTCCTCACCGCGTCCGTGGCGCTCCTCGGCGCCGCCGCCTGCAATCCTCACGGTCCCGCACTCCCCCTTCCGGGCACCGAGCCTGAGATCCGCGTCGGCATCGCCGACGGGCTGAAGCGCATCACCCTCGGCGGCGATGCCCAGATCCTCGTCACGGACGACGCCAACGGTGCTGCCGTCGCGGGAGTCGCGGCCGGAGCGGTCTGGTCCATCATCCCGGATTCCGGGGCGCTCGTGCTGATCGCGCCCGACGGCACCCGCACCGGCCATCACCTGGGCATTTCCGCCGTGAGTGCCACGGCCGATCACTTCGTGGCCGCCGACGGCAAGCGCTACCGCGGCCGGGTCAACGTGATCCGGACCGGCACCGGTCTCCAGCTCATCAACCGCGTAGGACTCGAGAGCTACGTCGCCGCCGTCATCGGCCCGGAGCTGGGCCCCCGGCGGGAGGATGAGACCCAGGCGCTCGATGCCCAGGCCATCGTATCCAGGACCTTCGCGTTGAAGAACCGGGCCCGCTGGGAAGCCCTGGGGTTCGACGTCACCGACGATACCAGGGACCAGGTGTACGGGGGCGTGGCGGCGGAGACCCAGCAGGCGTGGGGTGCGGTGCGCCGCACGGCGGGCCGCGTGGTGATGTATCACGGGGACCTGATCGAGGCGTTTTTCCACTCGACCTGCGGCTTCCGGACCGCGGACCCCACCGAGGCATTCCGAAACGGCGCGTCCCGTCCCTATCTCCGTCCGGTCTCCGACGCGTCGTCGGGCGGTCATTACTACTGCGACATTTCTCCGCGCTTCCGCTGGCGCGAGGAATGGGATGGCGCCACCCTGCGCACTATATTGGCGCGAAGCATTCCGAACTTGCCGAAGATCGTGAACGTCGAGGTGTCGAAGACGTCGGCGTCGGGACGCGTCGCGGAGCTCCGAATTGTCTTTCCCTCGGGCGACGCGCGGATTCTGGAGCCGGATGTGCGCGGCGTGCTGCGTCCCGCCTCGGGAGCGCTGTTACAGAGCGCTGCGTTTCAGCTGTTCGTCACCAGTGATTCGGGGCAGGTCACCCGCCTCGTCGCGGCGGGCGCCGGGTCCGGACACGGCGTGGGGTTCTGCCCGTGGGGCGCCATCGGTCGCGCCCGCGCGGGGCAGGGGTATCAGGAGATCATCACTACGTACTTTCCGGGGACCGACATTGAAAAACTCTACTGAAAAGAAGACGGTTAGGCGGTTAGTGCTCAGCCGGTTAGTGGTTCCGATGGCGATTGGGATCTCACTAACCGCCTATCCGACTAACCGACTAACCGCTCAGGGTGTCCTTGATCAGTTCTCCTACGACAATCTCCAACCCACCGGGCTCCGGTTCGAGCTCGGCGCCCTCGGTGCCAGCCGGCTCCGGGGCGCGATGGCCGGCGCCCTGCGGTTCGACGCCGGCAACATCGCTCCTCGGGTACGGGTCCTCCTGGGCTTGTCGTATTTCAGGTCGGACTTCAGCCAGTCGGCGTTGAACGATTTCGCCAACAAGATCCGCGCGCTGGTGCACGACCCGGACTCGAACTTCACCGTGAACGTCGGGCAGATCCGGTGGTCGGATCTGACGGGAGACCTGGACCTCCAATACGCCTTCCCCCAGAGCCAGACCCTGACCACGTTTCTAGGGGCGGGAGTCGGCGTGCACCTGCGCCATGGCTCCGGCACGGCTATCGACGGCACCTTCGTGCAGGACGCGCTCGACGGCCTCTTCCCAGCAGCCAACGTGACGATCGGCGTCGAGGCCCGGCTTACCGCACAGCTGGCCCTTTCGGCCGAAGGCCGCGGAGTGGTGTCGCAGGGGTTATCGACCGCTTCGTTGTCGGTCGGCCTGATGTACCGGTTCCATGGGTGGGGAGGAGCGGCGCATTGAACGATCCGATCCGGGTTGCCGTCATCGGTGCAGGGGGAATCGCTCAGGTCGCCCACCTGCCGGTCCTGCGCAAGCTTCCCGGCGTCGAGATCGCCGCCATTTGTGACAACGACCTCTCCAAGGCCCAGGCGCTGGCCTCCCGGTTCGAAGTCAAGAACACCTACGACGACATCGAAGAGGTCCTGAAGTACGCGGAGGCCGACGCCGTCGTGCTCTGCACGCCGAATCACCTGCACGAGATCCATGCGGTCGCCGCCATCTCGGCCGGCGTCCACGTCCTCTGCGAGCGGCCGCTCGCCCTCAGGACCGAAGGCGTCGAGGTCGTCCTCCAGGCCGCCGAGCGGTACGGGAAGCGGATCATGGTGGGGATGAATCACCGGTTCCGCACCGATGTGCAGGCGGTCCGCAACTTCGTGAACGGCGGCGAGCTGGGAACGGTCGACGCGATCCGCGGCGGCTGGTACACCTTCCAGCCCTCCCGGCAGCTGCTGGGGTGGCGCCTGCACCGGCAGGAAGCGGGCGGGGGCGCGGTGCTCGATCTCGGCATGCCGCTCATCGACCTGGGCCTCTGGCTCACCGGCTGGCCCATTCCCAAGCGCGTGTCCGCCAACGTCCTGGGTCGCTCGGCGGGCGCCGTGGAGGACCTCGGGTCGGCCCTGATCGTCTGCGAGAACGGCACGGCCATCTCGGTGGACGTCAGCTGGCGCCATATGGGGGCGGGAGAGCGCTTCTGGTTCGACGTCGTCGGGAAGAAGGGCGCCGCGTCCCTCCAGCCTCTCCGGGTGTTCAAGGACGTGCACGGCAACGCGACCGACGTCACGCCCACGGGGGCGAGCTCGCGTGAGACCCTCTTCCAGCAGTCCTACCGCGCCGAGTGGACGTATTTCCTGGCGGTATTGCGCGGCGACGTGAACGCGCCTCCTCCCAAGGACCAGCTGGCGCTGCAGCGCGTCATGGACGCCCTCTACCGGTCCGCCGAAGAGGGACGGGACGTGCTGTTGTGAGCCGGTTCCGTGTCGCCCTGCTCGTGGGGTTGGGCGCCGTCCTCCTGCTGCTGTCGTATCCTCCATTCCGCATTCCGATTCTCAGTTTCGTGGTCCTCGCGCCCGCGGTCTTGCTCCTGCGCGAGCTGGAATCCCGCGGGGACGCGCGGCTGGCGTTCAAGTGGGGATGGTGGTACGGCTTCGTGAGTCAGGGCGTGGTGCTCTACTGGCTCGTGGTCGCCCTCTGGCACTTTACGCCCCTCTCCGGTCTCGGCTATCTCGTGACGATCGTGATGCTGGGCGTGTTCACCGGCGGCGTTTTCTGGCTCCTCACCCGGCTCCGTCTCGCGGCGCCCAAAGTCCCACTCTGGGTGACCCTGCCCATCGTATGGACCACGCTGGAGTGGGCGGTCGGGCACGCCGGTGACGTCGCGTTCCCCTGGCTGGGCATCGGCAGCTCCCTGACGGACGCCCCGGTCCTGGTGCAGTGGGCCGACCTGGCGGGCGCGCGTGGGGTCGGTGTCTGGTTGATCTGGTGCTCGGTGCTTCTGGTCGAGGCCGCACTCTTCGTCCGCGGCCAGGTGCGGTCGGCGGCCTGGCGTGCCGCGGCGGTTATCGCGTCCGTCGCCATCGCCTGGGCGTACGGCGCGAACCGGATGTCCACCTTGCGCCTCCGGCCCGCCGGCGTGATCGGACTGGTGCAGCCGAACATCGGCTATCACGACAAGTGGGACCCTGCCGAGTTCCAGCGCGAGGTCGAACTGTTGCTGAGCTTGTCGCGGCGAGTGCGGGCACAGGCCCGGCCCGATGTGATCGCCTGGCCCGAGGCGGCCTTGCCCGGATTTCTCCAGCAGGAGCCGGCGTGGGATTCCCTGTTGTCCCGCTTCGCCCGGGAGAGTCACACCGCGCTGATCATCGGCGGTCTCTACTACACGGGGGTGGCCAGTCCCGACCCCAGCTCGTATCAGATGTACAACGCCGCGTTCTACATGGACACGACGGGTCACTGGGGGCTCTATCCCGTCTACGAGAAGCGCCAC
>DATBCM010000158.1:0-6970 GCA_036270455.1 Gemmatimonadales bacterium
TCCCACGTCGTCGCGGGTGGGCGCTGCGGGTCGACCAGGTCTCGTTCGACGGGCGGCGGCATCTCTGGCTCACCATCGCCGGCGACCCGGGGACGACTGCGGTGTGGGCCGACAGTGGCCTTGCCATCCGGGTGAGTGGTCCCGGCACCGCCAAGGTGATCGTCACCATCGCCACCGACGCGCCGGCGCTGACCCCGGTGCCGCGGGGGGAGATGTTCAATGACGACTTCCGGCGCTTCTATGCGCGGGTCGCCGCTGATACGTCCCATCCGGTACGGATTCGCCGTCTGGAACGGGAGGTGCGTGGTGCAGAGCTCCTGACCTATCGCGAAAAGGTGATGGCGGGGCTCCCGAATTACGCCACCTACTTCGGGCGGGACGGCCTGATGACGGCCCTGATGATGCGGCCCGTCTGGGCGGCCGCGTCCTTCGAGCTCGTGATCGGGAGCGCGCTCCGGAAGCTCCGGGACGACGGCAATGTGAGTCACGAGGAGGCGCTGGGGGGACAGGCGATCCGGGAGCACGCCGCGCTCTACCATGAGGCCGTCACCCGCCGGGACTATGCCCTCGCCCGCGGAATTCTCTCCGCGCTGGGGACCACCCGCGAGAACTACCGGATGGTGGACGACGACGTCCAGCTTCCCGTCGTCGTGGCCGAGTATCTCACGGACCCCCGGATCCCCGCCGCTCGGAAGCGTCACTTCCTGCTGGCAGGGGATCGCCTGAAACGGCTGATGGCGAACCTCACCTATGTCGCACGGGAAGCCGCTCCGTACACGAAGGATCCCGTCGCCACCAACCTGGTGAGCTTCCCACGCGGGGACGACGGCAGTTGGGTGTCCTCGAGCTGGCGCGACAGCCGGGTGGGGTATGCCGGCGGCCGTTTCGCGATGGACGTCAACGCGATCTGGATGCCCAAGGCCCTCGAGTCCATCGATAGCATCATCGGAGTCCTGCGTCGACTTGGCGTGAACGGCTCTCGACTCGCGGCGTCTTTGTCTCTCGACCTCCCCGTAGCCATCGCCACCTGGCGAAAGGCGATCCGGCACTTCGAAGTCGCCATCTCGAGCGATCAAGCCCGTCGCGAGATCGACGCACGGCTGTCGGTACTTCCCGACTCGGTCCGGAAATACTGGATCGGCGTGTTGGGCCGGACCCCGTTGCCTGACACCCTCCCCTTTCTCGCCCTTTCCCTGGACAGCACCGGCCAGCCCATCGCGGTGTTGAATACCGACCCCGCCATGGCGCTGCTTGTGGACCGGGTCCCTCCGCGAGCCGCGAGGGCCCTGGCGGAGCCGCTGCTCCGACCATATCCCGTGGGACTCTTCGTGAGGGACCTGGGTCCCCTTACCGCCAACGACGCCAATGCTGCGCCCGAGGTGTGGCAGGGGTTCGCGGGGGACGCCTACCACTCCCCGACCGTGGTGTGGGGACGCGATGTCAACCTGCTCGTGGCGGGGCTAGCGCAATCGATCCTCGATGCCGATAGCACGGATCAATCTGACATAGACAGTCTACGTCGTGAGATTGACACCGTGAGAGGGGCGGTGGAGCGCTCAGGGATGGGATACAACGAGCTTTGGAGTTATCGCATCGCCGGCGACTCGCTGCACCCCGAACGGTACGGAGTCAGCTCCGACGTCCAGCTCTGGACGCTCACGGATATCGCGGTGCAGTACCTGCTGGACAAACTGCCGGGAGCCCTAAAGGACTCCCTTACGGTCGCCGGGAGCCGGGAGTCGTCACAACGGTTTGACCCCGCGCATGATCTTGGGCGCCTCTTCCAGGACGTCCAGCTGAGCCACGTTTTCCCTGACTCAAAAACGTTCGTCGATGCAGTCCCCAAAGTCTCGCCCGCCGAGATTGTCGCCCGATACGACTCGGTGCGCAGGACCACAGGGTTCGATCTGCGGGCCTTCGTGAGCCGCTGGTTCGAGCTCCCCCCATCGGCAGGGGAGGGTTACCACAGCGACACGACGCAAACGATGGAGCGGCACATCCGATCGTTGTGGGACGTCCTGACCCGAACCCCGCCCGCTCGCGACCCGCTCCAGGACCGGTCCTCACTCATTCCGCTTCCCGAGCCGTATCTCGTACCCGGCGGACGGTTCCGGGAGATCTATTACTGGGACTCGTATTTCGAGATGTTGGGACTGGTCGCGGATAGCCGCCTGGACCTCGCGCGGGAGATGCTCGACAACTTCGCCTACTTGATTCGCACCGTCGGGCACATTCCGAACGGCAACCGCGCCTACTATCTGAGCCGGAGCCAGGCGCCCTTTTTCGGCGCGATGGTGGGGCTCTACGCCCGGGCAACCGATACCGCCCGGGCCCTGGAGTACCTGGACGCCCTCGAGGCGGAGCACGCGTTTTGGATGGAGGGAGCCTCGACGCTCGCCCCCGGTCATGCCTTCCGGCGAGTGGTGCGTTTGGCTTCGGGTGACATCCTGAACCGGTATTGGGACGATCTGGCCGAGCCCAGAGCGGAGTCGTACCGGGAGGACTACACGCTCGCGCAGGGGGTACCCGCCGCCCGGCGACCGGAGCTGTACCGGCGTCTCCGGGCCAGTGCCGAGAGCGGGTGGGATTTCTCGAGCCGCTGGATGCGGGACACCGCGGACTTGAAGAGCCTCGAGACCACGGACTTGGCGCCCGTGGACTTGAACAGTCTCCTCTATTATGACGAAGCCTTGATCGCCGCCCTGCGGCGGTTCCGCGGGGCCGCGGGAGACCTGAGCGTAGCGACGCGGTTTGGGGAGGAGGCCCGGGATCGGCGGCGCGCCCTCCTCGCGGCCGCGTACGACTCCTCGAAGGGGTACTTCTTCGACGTCCGCTGGTCCACGGGGGAGCGGGTGACCGACCGCCCGACGATGGCCGCGGTCTATCCCCTTTATTTCGGACTGGCGACCCGCGAGGAGGCGCGGGGAGTGGCGGCGGAGCTCGCCCGCGAGTTCCTCCGGCCCGGCGGGTTTACGACGACCCTCATCCGCTCGGGCCAGCAGTGGGATGCACCCAACGGGTGGCCGCCGCTCCAGTGGCTCGCTATTCAAGGACTCAGGCGCTACGGAGACTCCGCCCTCGCCGACTCGGCCCGCGCCCGTTGGTTGGCGGTCAACCGCCGGGTGTACGACGCCACCGGCAAGATGGTGGAGAAGTACGACGTCCTCGACATCGCTCGCCGGGCGGGCGGAGGGGAGTACCCGGCGCAAGACGGGTTCGGGTGGACCAACGGAGTGGCCCTTGCGCTCCTCGCCGACACGATGGGTGTGCTGAAGGCTCCCTAACGGCACTACTTGGCGCCTTTCCCCACCACCCACCGTCCCGGTCCGTACACCGCGATCATCAACAGACAGCCCATCATGCCGAGGTTCTTGAAGAATTGCCCCTGGTTCAGACCGGCGACCATCCCGGCCTGATTCCAGAAGTCGTGCAGCCGCACGCTCACGATGCCGAGGTAGATGAACAGACCCGAGGCCGCGGCGCGGGCCTGAAATCCCGTCACTACGCAGAGTGTACCGAGGGCCTCGATGGCGAGCGCGGCACCGAGGAAGAAGGGGATCATGGTCATGCCGTGGGAGGCCATGTAGGCAGCCTGTCCCGACCAACCGAAGATCTTCCCGTTCAACGCGACTACGAATTCGGAGCAGACCAGGAAACGGGCCAGGAGGGGCAGGGCGCCGTACTTGAGCCAGTCGGGCAGGGGACGGGGCACGGATCGAGCTCCACGTTGTTGAGGACACGACCCATACGCGCAGTGTGGATGCTCGGAGTGTCCGAAACTGGTGGATTTCCCGCTCGTCCCCGCTTTGGCCGTACCTGACCCCGGGCGCAATCCCGGGGGGACCTCTTGACAGCCTGGAAGAAGACCGAAATCCTTCTTCTAGATAAACTGGAGGAAGGCATGGCTGACCTGCTGCCCGGCACCCTGGAAGTCCTGGTCCTCAAAGCCCTGTCCCTCGAACCCATGCACGGATGGGGGATCGGCCACCGCATCGACCAGCTCTCCAAGGACGTCTTCAACGTCCGCCAGGGCTCCCTCTATCCGGCCCTCCAGCGCATGCTGCGGAAGGGGTGGATCCGGTCGGAGTGGCGCACGTCCGAAGCCGGACGCCGCGCCCGCTACTACCTCCTCACCGCCGCCGGCAAGAAGCAACTGCAGGCTGAAACCGCCGTCTGGCAGCGCGCTTCCGCCGCCATCGATGGAATCCTTCGCCTCCGGATGGCCGACTGATGCTCACCGATTTGGTCGAACGCGTGCGGGCGCTGGTGTTCGGGCGCCGCTGGTCCAGAGACTTGAGCGACGAGATGCGGTTTCACGTCGACCAGGACGTCGCGGCCCGCGTGCGCGCCGGGGCCGATCCGGCGACCGCCCGGCGGGAGGCGCTGCTCGCCTTCGGGGGTGTCGAGCGCTTTCAGGAGGAGACGCGGGACTCGACCGGCGTGCGCCCGCTTCAAGATCTCACCGCGGACGTCCGGTTCGCCCTGCGCTCCCTGCGCCGCAATCCGGGGTTCACGGCGACGGCCACAGGGGTGTTGGCGATCGCGATCGGAGCGACCGCGGCTGTGTTCTGCGTGGTCCACGCCGTACTCCTCGCGGACCTCCCGTACCCGCATCCCGACCGGCTCGTCCGCATCTACAACCAGAACTCGCCGACCAACATCTGGTCCCTCTCCGTGGTCGATGTGCAGGCGCTCCGGGAGGACCACCGGTCTTTCGACACGTTCGGGGCCCTGCGGTTTGCCTCGTTTGCGCTTTCCGGTGCGGGGGAGCCCGAGCAGCTGCGCGGTGCCCGCGTTTCCTCAGGCTTCTTCTCAGGTCTGGGCGTCCATGCGGAGTTCGGCCGGCTGACGTCTCCATCCGACGAGGCCTCCGGCGCGCCTCCCGTCGTCGTGGTGACCGACGACTTCGCCCGGAGCCATTTCGGCACGGCACCGGGAGCGGTCGGGAAAACCCTCAATCTCGATGGGGTCCCTTCATCTATAGTGGGCGTCCTGCCGCGGGGGGTCGATGACCTGGCGGGGTTCCGCTCCCCGGTGTGGGCGTCCCTCAAGCTCCCGATTCCGACGCGTCGGGGACCGTTCGGATACGTCGGGATCGCCCGGCTCAAGCCCGGGGTCACCCCGGCCGAGGCTGGCCAGGAGCTCCGGGCGCTCGCAGGGCGGGTGTTCACCCAGTGGCAGGCGAGCTTCCAAGACCAGAACGCCCGCTACTCGGCATTCGAGCTCCAGCGCACGATCATCGGGGACTCCGATCGGCAGCTCACGTTGTTCGCGGGCGCGGTGGTGCTGGTCCTGCTGGTCGCCATCGCCAACGTCGCCACGCTGATGCTGGTCCGGGGCACCGCCCGGGCGCACGAGCTGGCCGTTCGCGCCACGTTGGGCGCCTCGCGTCCCCGGCTGGCGCGACTCGTGATCGCGGAGTGCCTGGTGCTGACCGCGGGCGCGACCGTCGCTGGGCTTGGCCTGGCGGCGCTCGCGGTTCGGGGGATCGGCAGCATCGCGCCGGACTTGCCGCGGGCTGACGCGATTGCGGTCGACCTCCCGACCATCTTGGTAGCGATCGGCGTGGGGATCGGGGCCGGGCTCTTGATCAGCATCTCGCCGGTCGCCGGCGTGCTCCGGGGCTCGCTCGCGGAATGGAAGAGCGACGCCCGGCGCTCGGGCGGAACGCGGGAAGCCCATACCATCCGGGGCATTCTGGTGGCGGCGGAGTTCGCCCTCGCGGTGCCGCTTCTGCTTGCGGCGGCCCTGCTGGGTTCGTCCTTCTTGCGCCTACAAGAGGTGGACCCAGGCTACAACCCGGACCGGGGATTCTCCATCGCCTTGAACCTCCCGGCGTCCCGGTACCCGGACTCGCTCTCGGTGGTGGCGTTCTGGCGCAATGCCATGACTCGCGTGACGGAGACGCCCGGGGTGCTCGCGGCCGGGCTCACGACCTCCCCGCCTCCCGACAACGGCGGCGATGTGAACAACTTCAACCTCCTGGCGCATCCCGTCGCCAACGGCAGGGCGGAGCCCGTCGCGCCCTGGCCTATCGTGTCCCCGGGATTCTTCAAGGCGCTGGACCTGTCCCTCCTCGAGGGCCGGTTGATCACCGATGCCGACACCGGCGCCACGTCGCCGGTGATCGTGGTCTCGCGTTCTTGGGCCAATCATTACTTCCCGAATGAGCCTGTAATCGGGCAGCGCCTCATCTCCGGAGGCTGTACGACGTGCCCGGCGGATGTGGTGGTTGGCGTGGTCGGCGACGTGAAGTACGAGGGGCTCGCGGGAAGCGGGGAAGGCGTATACACGCCGTTCGTGTTGAATGGTGTCATCCGCAACGCGACGCTGATCGTCCGCACGAGCGCGAGTCCTGAGTCCTTCATGAAGCCGGTGACCGAAGCCCTGCGCGGGCTCGACCCACAGATCCCGCTGGCTGCCACTCCCTTGCGAAGGGGTCTCCGCCAGGCGCTCGCCGACCCGGGACGTTGGACCAGCATCCTGGGCGCGTTCGCCGTCACGGCCCTCGGGCTTTCGGCCATCGGGATCTTCGGCTTGATGTCATACGTGGTCCGGCGTCAGCGTCGGGAAATCGGCGTCCGCCTGGCCCTCGGCGCGGAACCGAGGCGGATTGCCGGGATGATCGTGGGGCGGGGCATGCGGTACGTGGCCGCCGGCACTCTGGTCGGCCTGGGGCTCGCCCTGCTCGAGGCCCGGTGGATCGGGGCGCTGCTCTATGGCGTCGCGCCTCGCGATCCCACGATCATCCTTTCAGTCACCGTATTGCTCGTCGGCGCGGCGCTGGTCGCGTGTCTCTTGCCGGGGATTCGCGCGGCGCGCATCAGGCCGCTGGAAGCGATCGCTGCTGACTGAAAGGAGCTGCTTACGCCTGCAGGGACTGCCACACCGTCAGGAAGGCTTCGAACACCCTCAGTGACCAGCCTCCAGGGTTCTTCTGCAGCTCGTCTACCGCCTGTTGGGGCGACAA
>DATBCM010000159.1:0-10794 GCA_036270455.1 Gemmatimonadales bacterium
ATTCCCTTACGAAGCGCTCCGGCGACCGCCGACGCGCCGGCGCGGCATTCTGGAGGGGCGTCAACGGGGGTCCACTCGGCCCGGTTGTTGCACCCCTACCGGGCATGACGCAAACACCTGCTCTCACCCATCCAACACGCCCCATCTTGTGGCGTTGGGCCTGGTCCCTGCGGCACGCGCCGGACCGCTTGCTCCATTCGTGGCGGCGGCGGCAGGCGAAGGCCCGGCTCTCCGCTATGCGCGCGCCCGCCAACGTCCTCGTCGTGTGCCATGGCAACATCTGCCGGAGTCCGTATGCGGCGCACCGGCTCCAGGCACTGCTCCAGGCGGACGGCCTCACCTGCACGGTCGAGTCGGCGGGATTCATCGGACCGGATCGCGCTTCGCCGGGGAATGCAATCGTGACCGCCGCGGCCCGCGGCATCGATCTGAAGGCACACCGCTCCCAGCTCCTCAACCAGAAGCTGATCAACGCCGCGCAACTCATCATCGTGATGGAGGCCCGGCAGGCCGACGCGCTCCGGCTGGTCTTCGGCGACGTGAAGGCCGCGATCCTCATTCTCGGCGACCTGGATCCTCTGGTCGCGGAGACCCGTACCGTCCGGGATCCGGCCCTGCAGTCCCGCACGATATTCGGCGAGAGCTACGACCGCATCGACCGCTGCCTGGAGGTCCTCGCAGAGGCGATCGCATGAACCCCACGCTCTGGCTGGCCCTCGCCGCCACCGGGCTCTTGATCCACTACTGCCGCGAGCGCCGCCTGGTCCGGCGCTTCGCCGTGGGCGCGACGCGCGGCGAACGCAATCCGGGACGCGCCGCCCTGGCCCTCGCCACCGTCATCCATGAGCGGATACCCCGGGGCAAAGATCACGCGTTCCTGGGCCTCGAGGTCCCCGCCCTGCTCGGGGCCACGCCGGGAGAAGTCCTCCGCCGCGGCGGCTGCTGCTCCGGGCTCTCCCGGCTCTACGTCCTCGCGCTCCGCTCGCTCGGCATCCGCGCCACCCAGGTGACCCTCTATCACGAATCGGGACTCGCGCGGCACGCACTCGTGGAAGTCTCCATCGGCACCGACCAGTGGATCGTGGATCCCACGTACGGGTTCCACTACGTCGATGAGGGCGGACGGCCCCTCGGCCTCGCTGCCCTGCGGGCCGGCGTGACCCCACGGTTCCGGCCGCTGGCCGAAGGGGGGAGTGACGGCTACCCGCTCAACAACTACTACGCGTTCGACTACCGGCGCTCCAAGACCGCCAACTGGACCATGACGCTGAGCCGCCGGCTGACCTATCCGACCCTGCGCCTCCTCACAGCGGGCGGCATCGATACCCTGCACCAGCCCGCGTTCCTCGAGTGGCCGCAGCTGGTGGTGGCGAGCGGCGTGCTCGCCGTCATGATCTGCATCTGGACGTGAAGCGACTTCGCGACTGACGCGTCGACGACGCAGCGTCGCGACCGCGACGACCGCGCTCTCCTGACGCCCCCGCACACAGGTCGGTCGCTGGTCCGGGGCTTGCACTCATCGTGGTCATGAGCACTCGACCTCGGCTCATCCATTTGCCTAGCATCGTGGTCCTCACCTTGGTGGCCGGTGTGTCTTGCAAGGTCGGCGCCCTGGTCGACAGCGGGACGCCGCCCACGCTGGGCGACGCCACCCACCTGCGCTTCGTGACGCAGCCGTCTACCACCGCCGCGGGGGCACCCATCGGCATTCAGGTATCCGCCGTGGACACGGCCGGCAACATCGTCACCGTGTTCAATGGGCACGTCACGCTCTCGCTGGCCGCGAACCCCGGCAGTGACGCGCTGCACGGGACCGTGACGGTCACGGCGGTTCAGGGAACGGCCACCTTCTCGAACGTCCGGATCGACAAGGCCGGGTCCGGCTACACCGTCTCCGCGGAGACCAGCGGACTCACCGGCGCCACCAGCGGCGCGTTCGACATCACCGCCGCGTCCCCGGCGACCGCGACGTACACCTCCCAGCCGACATCCACCACGCCCGGCTCGAACATCACGCCCGCCGTTCAAGTCCAGGTGGTCGACGCGTTCGGGAATGCGGTGACCCAGTACAGCGGATCCGTCACCATCGTCCTGATGCACGACGGGAGCGCACTCCAGGACGCCTCGCTGCAGGGCACGACGACCGCCACGGCCACCGGGGGGATCGCTGCGTTCTCCGACCTTCACATCAACCAGACCGGACTCGGCTACACCCTGGGCGCCAAGCTGGCCGCCGGCGCGACGCCGACGGTGAGCCAGCCCTTCGACGTCGTTCCCCTGTGACCGCCGAACCCGTTCCCGCGGCTGGCACCATCCTCGTGGTCGAGGACCACACCGATACCCGCCGCCTGGTGGACCACACGTTGCGCGGCAGCGGGTACCAGGTGATCGTGGCGTCCGGCGGGACCGAAGCGGTCTCCCTCGTGACGGCTCACCCCGGGGAAATCGTCCTGTTGATCTCGGAGGTGCTCTTGTGGGGAATGACGGGGGCTGAGCTGTACGGGCGGATCCGCCAGAAGCACCACCGCCTGCGGGTGCTGTTCATGTCGGGATTCACGGATCACGTCCTGCGGCAGCACGGGATCTCACCCACCGCCGTGCCATTTCTGCGGAAGCCCTTCGGTCCACCGGCGTTGGTCGAAAAGGTTCGGGAGGTCCTGCAGTCCCCTGCGCCCAACGGCGGTGGGTCGTCAGGGTCGTCCAACTAACCGGCGATCCGCTCCAGGTCCGCTTCGACCCCTTCCAACTCCCCGGTTTCGCCGAGTGATTCGAAGATGGCGCGCGCCTTCTCGAGATACGCGCGCGCCTCGTCGGGCGACCCCAGGAGTGACCGGAAGTTACCGTACTCCCGGTAGAGCCGGCCTTCCGCGGAGGGCACCCGTTCGGTCACGCGGCACAGCTCGATGGCCTGCTCGAAGAACACGAACCCCGTCTCGTCCTTCTGGCGACCGCGCAACCGCCCCATCAACGTGTAGACCTGCACCAGCCGGCGGGACAAGGTGTGGGCGATGGCCGTTTGCTCGGCCCGGCGGAGTTCCTCTTCGGCCTCGTGGAACCGGTCCCCCTTCAGATGGAACTCGGCCAGCCGGATCAGGATGGCGCACTCCACCGCCGGCGCCGAGGCCCGCCGCGCCCACGCGAGACCCTCGCGGTAGCTCAGGGCCGCGGCGTCGGCGTGTCCCTGCTCGCTTTCGACGTCCCCCTGCGCCGCCAGAACCCGGGCCAACCCTTCCGCATCCTGAATCGCCTCGACACTCCGCCGGGCTTCCTGCAAGTTCTCCAACGCCGCGGCGGGGTCGCCCTCGTGGAAGTCGACGCTGGCCAACCGGTGATACAGGTGCCCGATCCGCTTCAAGTCCCGCGCCGACTGGGCGGCCGTGAGCCCCCGCCGGTACCAGGACCGCGCTCCGGCCCATTGCCCCTGCGCCGCTGCCAGCGAGCCGAGTCCCGCGCACGCCTCGGCGACCCCGCTCTGATCGAACTCGGCTTCGGCCAGGGCCAGACACCGCTGGAAGTACCGGGCCCCCTGCTGGAAGTGCCCCTGGGTCCGCGCGAGGCGGCCCAGGGAACCGAGGATCTCGATTTCCGGACGCCGGTCCTGCAGTTCGTCTGCGAGCTTGAGCGCCACCTCGTACCAGACCCGGGCCTGGGACAAACGGCCCGGCCCCTCCTCCGAGCGCCCAGCGCGGAGCAGCGCGGCCACCGCCGGGGCGGGGTCACCGGCCGCGAGGGCCTCGAGCGCGTCGATGTACGCGTGATAGAGGACCGAGAGATGCTCGGAGATCTGCTCGAGCATATCGTCCAGGCGCCGGCGCAGCTGACCCGGCTCGACGCCCCGCTTGCCCAGCGTCAGGTACGGCCCCGAGCTGGCCCACTGCGCACCCGCCTCGGCCCGGCTCGTGGCGACCACGAGCGCGCGCAGCGGCGTCAGGGCTTCGAGGTCCGGGAGCAGGCGGAGGGCCCGCTCCACCCGGAGCGCGGGGCCGGTCACAGTCCGTACTCCCGGATCTTGCGGGTCAGCGTATTCCGGTGGATGCCGAGGATGGTCGCGGCCGCGCCGATCTGTCCGCCGGCGTGCGCCAGCACCCGTGCGATATGACGCGCCTCGGCTTCCGCGAGCGTCGCAAGCTCGCCGGCCATCGTGCCCGACAGCGAGCCTTCGTGCCCGCGGATCTCATCAGGCAAATGCTCGACCAGGACCGTGCCGGCATCGGCCACGATCACGGCCTGCTCGATGACGTTCCGGAGCTCACGGACATTCCCGACCCAGCGGTGCGCCGTGAGCAGCTCGAGGGTGCGGTCCGAAAATCCGGTGACCTCCTTGCCGTACTGCGCGCCGAACTGCCGCGCGAAGTAGGCCGCCAGCAGGGTCAGGTCGTTTCCACGGTCCGAGAGCCGCGGCAGCCGCACGATGACGACGGCGAGCCGGTAGTAGAGATCTTCGCGGAAGCGCCCCTGCTGGATCGCGTCCCGCAGCTCGCGGTTGGACGCCGCGATGAGGCGAACGTCGATGGGAATGGGATCCCCGCCCCCGACGCGCTCGATCTCCCGCTCCTGCACGGCGCGGAGGATCTTGGCCTGCAGCGGCAGGGTCATGTCGGCGATCTCGTCGAGGAAGAGCGTGCCGCCCTTGGCGAGCTCGAAGCGGCCGATTTTTCTCGTGACCGCCCCCGAGAACGCGCCCTTCTCGTGACCGAAGAGCTCGCTTTCCAGGAGGTTCTCCGGAATCGCGGCGCAATTGAGGGCGACGAACGGGCCCGAGGCCTTGGGACCGTTGGCGTGGATGGCCCGCGCCACGACCTCCTTCCCGGTGCCCGATTCGCCCTGGACCAGCACGGTCGCGGTGCTCGGGGCCACGCGTGCGATGAGCTTGTAGACCTCGAGCATGGCGGGGCTCTGGCCGACCAGCGCGTACCGGCCGGCGTCCTCGTCGGCGGTGGCCTCGAGGGGGACCGCGACTTCCGACGTGCCCCGCCCCACCCGACGCAGGGCCCGTAGGAGCTCTTCCCGGCGCACGGGCAGCGCCAGGAGATCATGGGTCCCCAGCTGTTCCGCACGCAGCGCCAGGCCCATGGACGGCCGGTGCGCGAACGCGATGAGTCGCGGCGCTCCGGGGCGGCCGCGAAGGGCGTTCGCCCACCAGTGCAGGTCTTCGTCGGGGTGCTCGCCCAGCACCGTGAGGACCACATCCCAATGTCCCGCGGCCAGTCGGCGGACAGCGTGGGGCAGGTCGGCCACGAACTCAACCTGGGCCTGGAGCTCCATGACCCAGGGGCGGAGGGAGTGTGTGAGCGGACCATCGAGCCCCACGCCGAGGAGCCGGAGAGACGAGGGAGACTCGGCGGCACCCGGTGCGGGAGGAGCTTTCGGGGCGGGGGGATTCGGCATCGGCCGGCTCACGCGCGTCCCACGTACTTGGCCACCAGGACGAGGGCGTCATCGGTGCCCTTCCCGTGCGTCGCCATGATCCGGCTGGCGGCTCGCTGGGGAGGGTCCTGCAGGGAGACGGCCTCGATGAATCCGTCGCGGATGCCATCGGTCGCGAAGACGAGCAGATCGCCCGGATCGAGCGGCAGGGTGACCGGCATGAGGGGCGGGACCTCCCGGCCCAGCACGCCGCCCCGGGGCACGAGGCTGGTGCGGACCTTCCCCCCCTCCGCATGCGGACGGAGCAACCAGGCATCGACGTTTCCTACGCCGGCCCAGGTCACCTGCGGCGACTGACGCAGCTCGATGATCGCGGTGCTCATCACCACACCACGGCTCCCCACGAGCGCGTCGTGGCAACGCTTGAAGAGCGTGGGGAGCGGGTCGCGCGCCGCGGCTTCGACGGCGGCGACGGCACGTCGGGCGGCCGCGGCGGCTTCCGCACCATGCCCCAGACCGTCAACCACGGCGAGGGCCGCACCGTCGTCGAACGTCCTGACGAGGAAATGGTCTCCGGACTCGTGCTCACCGGGGAGTGGCCGAGCGGCGACGCCCCAGTCGAGGAGTGGGCCGGCGGCCATCCGTTAAGACCGGGCCTCACGCCACTTCTTCATGGTGACGGTAGTGCCATTGCCGTTGCTCAGGACTTCGAACTCGTCCATGAGGCGCTTGGCACCGGGGAGTCCGAGCCCCAGCCCGCCGGACGTGGAGTACCCGTCCTGCATGGCTCGGCTGATGTCCTTGATCCCCGGCCCAGAGTCGCGGGCGATGACGACGATGCCGGCGCGGTCGGCGGTGGTGACGGCGCGGAGCTCGATCTCACCCCGCTTGGCGTACATCAGGATGTTCCGGGCGATTTCGGAGATCGCGGCGGCGATCACCGTCTGGTCCCCGGCAGAAAAGCCGGCTTCGGCCGCGATGCTGCGGCCCTGCTGCCGGGTCTGCACGACGTCTACGTCTGCCTGGATCGGACAAATGACGGCATCAGGCACGATCGATCCGCTCCCGGGCCTTGGTATTCAGGAACGCAAGACCCTCTTCGAGATCGAGTGCCGTGGCCACGCCCTTGAGCGTGAGCCCGAGCTGCACCATCGCGAACGCCACTTCAGGCTGAATGCCGACGATGACGGTTTCCGCCCCCCGGAGCCGCGCCATATGCGTGATGTCGCGCAGGGTCCGGACGGCGAACGAGTCCATGACGTCGAGGGCCGTCACGTCCACGATGACGCCGCGCGCCCGGTACTTCCCCACGCGGGCGACCAGCGCCTCCCGCAGCTGGGACAGGTCCGCGTCGGTCAGGGCCGACTGGATCGACGCAATCAGATATGTGCCCTGCTTCAGAATGGGGACTTCCACCGCTGCTCCCTGGGTTCAGGTCAGGCCGTGGCCGTCGTTTCCGACAGCGGGAGCACTTTGTACCCGATCAGGCGTTCCGCCTCTTCGATGCCGCCCTGCAGGTCGCCAACGGTGGCCATCTCGGAGAGGTCGACGCCGATCGTCACCAGGGTCTGCGCGATTTCGGGCGAGAGGCCCGTCACGATGACGGTGGCGCCCAGCAGGCGCGCCGCCTCGACGGTCTGCACCAGGTTGTTCGCGACGTTTGCGTCCATCGCGGCCACACCGGTGATGTCGATCACGACGACTTTGGCGCGGTTGGTCCGGATGGCGCGGAGCAGTTGCTCGGTAAGCTGCCGGGCACGCTGGGGGTCGATGACACCGATGATGGGGAGAATCAGGAGCCGTTCGCGGACCTGAAGCACCGGCGTCGACAGCTCACGGATGGCTTCCTGTTGCTGGCGGATGACGCGTTCGCGCTCCTGCACGAAACCGACGGCCACCGTGTTTGCGATGCGGTTCGCGGCGGGCTCGTACGCGTCCAGGATCCGGTTCAGTTTGTTGAAGTCCTCGTGGTACTTGGCGAACAGCGAGCGGGCCAGCACGTCGCGGAGGAGGAGCACGATCCCGACCACTTCGTGGGTCTCGACCCCTCGCGGGATGATGCGCTCGGACAGGTTGCGCGCGTAGGCCTGGAGGGCTTCGAAGGTCCCGGTCTCGAGCGCCTCCACGTAGTTGTCGTAGACCGAGGTCGCTTCGGCGAAGATTTCTTCCTCGGTCATGGCCGTCAGCAGTTGGGCCCGGGTGATCCGGCGGGCCCATTCCTCGCGCAGCTGCGTTCGGTTCTGCCGGAGGTGCGAGACCAGCTCCCGGAGTAACCCGGCGGTCTCTTCAGCACTGGGCGGCTGGGGCGACGGCGTACGGTCCTTCGGAGTCGACATTGCGTCCTCGGGTGCTGGAGTCCGGGCTACGCGCTACGGGTGTATTCCCATAGCTTCAAGGCAAGAGGAGTGCCTCGAGCCTCGCAATTTTCTGCTGCGCAACTGCTGCTGTAAGAACGAGATACGGAAGCCCATCCAACTGCACAGAAGAGTGCCGCACCAGAGTGGTGCATGCACCAAATAATTCTGTGCCCCACAACGGGGCTTCGCAAGGGGCTAGAAGATCTTCACCGCAGCGTAAATGGCGGTCGGAATGGCGACCAGAATGCTGATCATCTGCACGGTGGCGAGGGGATCGTGCCGGGTGATAGCCGGGATCTCCACCTGGTCGCCGGAATGGAATCCCAACTGCTCGAGCGTCCGCTGTCCGGAAACGGCCTCGTGGACCTGCTTCCCCTCCCACCGCAACGAGTCTCCGCGCTCGAGCTTCATCTTGTGCACGTCCGCGTCCTTCGTGGGGCCGCCGGCGTGCATCAGGAGATCCGAGAACAGGAGATCGGCGGGGACGGAGTAGTACCCCGGGCGCGCCACCTCCCCTACCACGCCCACCCGGATCAAGAGCTCGGCGTGGACCACGGGATCCCGGATGTACTTGCCGAGGACACCGGTGAAGTACGCCGAGAGGGAATCGCGGCTGACGCCCGCGAGGGGAACGGGCCCGATGGCGGGGAGCCGGACCATCGGACCGGCCGCGACCTCGAACGTGTCCGAGAGCTGGGAGTCTCCATCGACCCGCAACAGCACCCGGTCTCCAACCTGCACCAGCCGCGACGTGTTGGCCTGCTGAGCAGCGACCGGCACCGCCAGCGACAGGACGGCCAACAGCACCCCGAAACCTCGTATGTCCCGCATGACCCCATCTCCCGTCTTGGTTACTTAGCGACTTAGCGACTTGGCGTCTTAGCGTCTTAGCGCCTTAGCGCCCTCTGTCTCCCCAATCAACAAGACCGGGACCGCGGTATTGCATGCCCGGCACGCTGCCGTCACGCTCCACATGCCGCGACGCAGGTGTGGGGCGTGTGCCACGGTTCTAGCGGAAATTTTTTACCGCGCCCGCGGCGTCAACCTTGCAACTGGGACGGGCGTATGCCGACCCTCTCGATCGCTTCCCTCGACACCACGGCGTTGATTCTGGTCGCCGCAACCACCGGACACCCCGCCCGCCGACTGGGGCGCGTCCTGTCCGAACGCGGGGCCCGGGTCGTGTGGGCGTCCGAGCCGGAACAGGCCCGGGAGCTCGCCACGGCCCTCCAGCCCGACTGCATCCTGATCGAGTCCGGTCTCCGCGGACGCTCGGGCGGCAGCATCGCTTGGTCCCTCTTGAGCGAAGCCCGGATCGAAATGTCCACTCCGATCCTGGTCGTCGCTGATGGAGATCCGACTCCCGGCGACCGCCTGGAAGCGATCAAGGGCGGCGCTCGCGCGTGTCTGGACGGCGGGATGAATGACGATGAGATGCACGACAGCGTGCAGGCCTACGTCCACGTCAAGCACGAGGCCGATGCGCTCCTGGCTGACCGGCTGATGGACCCCCGGAGCGGGCTCTACAACCTTCGGGGCCTGGCCCGCCGCATCAATGAGCTCGCCGCCTCCGCCGTCCGGCATCACTTCCCCCTGGCCTGCGTGGCATTGACCGTGGAGCTCGACTCCGGTGCTACCGAGGCGGCAGCCCGCCTCGCCCTGACGCGCTGTGCGCCGGCCCTTCAGCAGGTGGGGAGACGCTCCGATTCGATCGGACGCATCGGCCCCACCGAGTTCGTGGTCGTAGCGCCCGATACGGATCACAAGGGGGCTCTCCAACTCGCCCGGCGCCTCTCGGAAGCGCTGAAGACCGCGGCGAACGGGGCGGGACTCGCACCGCACGCGGTCCGCATCAGCGGGGGCTATGACGCGGTTGATGACCTCGCCTATGCCCCCACCGAAGCCCCGATCATCCTCACGCGCGCGATGTCCGCCGTGCGCGCCGGCAGCCCTGACCCCGTCATTCCCTGGCTCAATCGCTCGGCGACGTAGTAGCAGGGGTTAGGCGACAGGGGTGGGGCGTCAGGCAAGGTCCACTACGGAGGACCTCACCCCTGACGCCCGACCCCTGACCCTTATACCAACTGCACCCGGTCTGAGTCCTCCGGTTCCGGCTCCGGCTCGACCCCGTACTCCAACGCATATGGGTAGTACTTGTAGGCAGCGCCTTCCGGCACGTCGTTGATGACCGCGCCGAGGAGGCGGATGGGCAGTCGGCGGATGATCTCGAGGCTGTTGAGCGCCACGGACCGCGCACTCCGGCCGGTCCGCACGACGAGCAGCATGCTCCCGGTCACGCCCCCCAGCACGCTGGCGTCCACGCCCGCGCCCAGGGGTGGCGAATCACAGATCACGACGTCATACCGGGCTTTGAGGTCGGCGATGAGATGCTCCATCGTCGATGACTCGAGCAGCTCCGGGGAATCGTTCCCGCGCGCCCCGCGGGCGATGAATGCCAGGTAGGGGAAGGACGTGGCCTGCAGGATCTGGTCGTACGTCGCCTTGCCGCGCAGGTAATCGGCCAGGCCGGGCCCCTTCTGCGCCGCGACCTGGCGGAAGAGCGTCCCGCGCCGCAGGTCTCCGTCGATCAACACCGTCCTGAGCCCCGATGCCGCGCAGGCGAGCGCCAGGTTGGACGAGATGAACGACTTCCCGTCCCCCGGCCCCGGACTCGTGATGGTCATGACCACCGCTCCGACGCGGTCGAACGCGGCGAGCAGAGACACCCGCAGACCACGCAGGGCCTCGATGGTCTCGATGGATTCAGGGCCTTTGACGTGCCGGGTTCGCCCGCGGTTCAGGTGCGGGACAGTTCCCAGAATCGTCAGTCCCAGATCGCCCGACACCTCCTCGAATCGACGCATCCGGCCATCCATCCGGTCGAGGACCACCGCGCCGAGCAAGCCGAGTCCGCAGCCACCCACGAGGCCGAGCAGGAG
The DNA here is from genome assembly GCA_036270455.1 of Gemmatimonadales bacterium. GTDB lineage: Bacteria > Gemmatimonadota > Gemmatimonadetes > Gemmatimonadales > GWC2-71-9 > 40CM-2-70-7. The sequence continues at coordinate 10,664 of DATBCM010000159.1, forward strand.
CAGACCGGGGGCCGTGTTCTTCAAGGGATGCTCCGGCGCCACCGCCAGATCGAGCACCCGGACGTCCGCCACCGCGGCGTTCTCCGTTAGGTGCGCTTCCTTGTAGCGCTGCTCGAGGCTCGTGTAAAGGT
>DATBCM010000160.1:0-1728 GCA_036270455.1 Gemmatimonadales bacterium
GACCGAGGGGCACAAGCCGGACACGGTGGGCACCAAGAAGAACGCGCAGTCTGAAGGCGTGTTCGTGGTGACCAATGGCAAGGCGACGTTCCGCCCGGTCAAGGTGGGCATTGCGGGCGATCAGTATTTCGAAGTGCTGGACGGGTTGAAGGGTGGCGAGACCATCGTCGCGGGGCCCTACCAGGCCATCCGCGACCTCAAGGACGGAGCGGCCGTGCGTGGGACGAAGACGCCGGGCGACTCCGGCACCGCGCGGAGGGCTTCGTGACGCAACAGCAGTTCGTCACCGGCGATACGCCGCTCCCGGATATCGTCATTCTCACGCACAAGCTGGCGCGCGAGTACATCATGGGCACGGAGACGGTCCGGGCCCTGCGCGGCGTCAGCCTCCAGATCCGCCGGAACGAGTATGTGGCGGTGATGGGTCCGTCGGGATCGGGCAAGTCCACGTTCATGAACCTGGTCGGGTGCCTGGACACTCCCTCGTCGGGGGAGTACTGGCTGAACGGCCAGAAGGTGTCCGACCTGCAGGACGACGACCTGGCGCGCATCCGGAACAAGGAGATCGGGTTCGTCTTTCAGACGTTCAACCTCCTGCCCCGGGCCGACGCCCTGCACAACGTGGAGCTCCCGCTGGTGTACGCGGGGATGCGGGCCGCCGAACGGAAAAAGCGCGCGAGCGAGGCGCTGTCGCGGGTGGGCCTGGCCGACCGGATGCACCACCGGCCCAACGAGCTCTCGGGCGGGCAGCGGCAGCGCGTGGCCATCGCGCGGGCGCTGGTGAACAATCCCAGCATCCTCCTGGCGGACGAGCCGACCGGCAACCTCGATTCGGCCACCAGCAACGAAATCATGGGCGTGTTCAAGGAGCTGCATAAGCAGGGACAGACGGTGGTGATGGTCACGCACGAACCCGACATCGCCGCGAACGCGGACCGCGTGGTCACCCTGCGGGACGGACTCATTCATTCCGACCAGAAACAGGCGGCGTAGTGCCGTTTTACGAAGCGGTCCGCCTCGCCCTCCAGACCATCCGGGCGCAGAAGTTGAAGAGCTTCTTCTCGGTCATCGGCGTGTTCATCGGCGTCACGTTCCTGATCGCCGCGGTGTCGATCGTGAACGGGATGAACCGGTACATGACCGACAAGTTCGCGGCCACCATCGTGGGCGTAAACACCTTCCAGCTGCGCAACCGGCCCAACGTCAATTTCAACGTCCCCGATTCGGTGTGGCGGTCCTGGCGCCGGCGCCCCCGCATCACGTTCGCCGACGCGGACGCGGTCAGCAAAGGGCTCTCCGTTCCAGCGACCACCTCCTGGTACTCGGAGGATCAGGGTACGGTCGAATACGGCGGCAAGGTGGCGAAGAATATCGACCTCCAGGGCACCGGGGCGGACTACTTCACGATCAAGAACCTGAACCTCGTCGACGGCCGCCCCTTCAGCCCGCAGGAGGCCAAGGCCGGGATTCCCGTCGCGGTATTGGGCTGGGAGCTGGCCGACAAGCTCTTTGCGGGTCAGGAGCCGGTGGGCAAGACGGTCCGCGTCCAGGGGCTCCCCTACACCGTGGTCGGGGTGGTGGAGAAGCAAGGCAATCTGTTCGGGATGTCGCTCGACAAGTTCCTGGTGGCCCCCGCCACGTCCCCGATCCAGCGGGACGTGAATCCGCCGCGGGTGGTGGACGCGGTGATGGTGCGGGCCAACACCGTGGCCGAGATGAACGAGGCCA
>DATBCM010000161.1:0-11624 GCA_036270455.1 Gemmatimonadales bacterium
CCGCCGGAATCGGCGGGGGGCCGGAAGCCGCGCCTCTCGGTAATCGTCGCCCCGCCGCCCAGCGAAGCCTCGACCAACGCGCCGGGCACCCTGCCCGCCGAGTTCGCGGACTCCCGTCTGGAAGGGGCCCAGCGGCAGCTCGGCCAGCTCCTGCAGGCGCTGGTGCACTCCAAGTCCTCGGATCTGCACCTGCGCGTCGACGAGCCGCCCATTTTCCGCACCCACGGCGAGATCGTGCGCCACGGCGAAGACCCGCTCTCGGGCGAGCAGCTGGATCTCCTCCTCCTGTCGATCATGCCGGAGCGGAACCGCGTCGAGTGGCGGGAATCAGGCGACACGGACTTCGCCTACGAGATCGCGGGGCTCGCGCGCTTCCGCGTGAACGCGGCGCGGGACCGCAAGGGCTCGGTCGGCGTGTTCCGCGTGATTCCCGCCAACGTCGTGACCGTGGAAGAGATGGGCATCACGGCCGAGGTCCAGAAGCTCTGCTACCTCACCAAAGGCCTGGTGCTGGTGACCGGCCCGACGGGCTCGGGGAAGTCGACGACGCTCTGTTCGCTCATCGATCTCATCAACCGCGAGCGGTCGGATCACATCATCACGATTGAAGACCCGATCGAGTTCGTGCACGAGAACAAGAAGTGCCTGATCACCCAACGGCAGGTGCATGTCCATACCGAGAGCTTCAAGTCGGCGCTCCGGGCGGCCCTCCGCGAGGATCCCGATATCGTGCTGGTGGGCGAAATGCGCGATCTCGAGACCATCGCCATCGCGCTCGAGACCGCGGAGACGGGCCACCTGGTGTTCGGGACCCTGCACACGACCACGGCGCCGTCCACCGTCGACCGGATCATCGACCAGTTCCCGGCGGACCGTCAGGCGCAGATCCGCATCATGCTTTCGGAATCGCTGAAGGGCGTGATCGCGCAGACGTTGTGCAAGAAGGTGGGCGGGGGCCGAGTGGCGGCGCGGGAGATTCTGCTCACCACGCCGGCCATCTCGAACCTGATCCGCGAGGGCAAGACGTTTCAGATTCCGTCGATCATCCAGACCAGCAAGAAGCTGGGGATGATCACCCTCAATGACGCGCTGCTCGAGCTCGTGGAGAAGAAGCTGGTCGAGCCCGACGAGGCCTACATGAAGGCCGTGGAGAAGACGGGCTTCGCGGCGCAGCTCAAACAGAAGGGCTTCAAGCTCACCATTCCCGCGGAGACCTGACCGGCCGCCCTACTTCCTGCAGGCCCCGTAGGCCCGGGCCGAGTCGGCCGGGACGAACACCGGCGTCGCCTTCCGGCTGATCATCATCGGGCCATTGACGTTGTTGGTCACCTCGACGACCACGACCCCCGTTGCTCCCACCTGCCCCGCCCGCCTCAGCATCTCCCCTTCAGCCGCAGCTGCCTCTTCGGGGCTATTGACCATGATCCGGGGACCCGGCGGCATGGTCAGCGAATCGAACGGCGCCGGAACCTGCGTCCAGGCCGTGTAGGTCCAGACGCCCTTGGCGCACACGACCGGGTGTTTCGCCTGCGCCTGGGCAGCTGCGCCGACGCCGGCGATCAGGGCGAGCATGAGGATGGCAGATTGAATTCGGGACATGAAAAATCCTCCAGAGGGGTTGGTTCTGGAGGGGATGCACATCGCAGACCGAACGTTGCGGAGAGCCACCGGTCGGAATTGAACCGACGACCGCTCGATTACGAATCGAGAGCTCTACCCCTGAGCTACGGTGGCTGGACGGTCCCAAAAATAGCGACCCGCCGCCCCGGGCGGTACTGCGCTACCGGTCCCTGATCCGAAGCCCTCGCGCCAGGCTCCATTTCAAGGCGGGCGGCGTCGCCAGCGTGGTCACGATCACCACGATCGCGATGGCCGAATAGGTCGCACCGTCCAGGATCCGCTCGCGGGCGAGCGTGAGGGTGAGCCCCACCCCGGCGAAGATCAAGCCGACTTCCCCCCGCGGAATCATGCCGACGCCGATGGACCGGGCGTCCAGGCCCTGCCCCCGCACGACCAGCGCGCACGCCTGCTTCCCGACGATCGCCGCCGCGGTGAGCGCGACCGCGAGACCGAGCACGCCCGGCTGCAGAAACACGGCGAAATCCACGCGCATGCCCATCAGAATGAAGAAGAGCGGGGTCAACAGAAACCCGGCGGGCCGGACCAGCTCCCCGAGGGTCTTCTCGCCCCGCGCCGAGAATTCCCGCCAATGGTCGGCTTCGAGCAGCAGCCCCGCAGCGTAGGCACCGACGATGCTCGCGAGACCGGCCATGCCGGCGAGCCACGAGAAGCCGAAGCAGATCACGAGCCCGGTGACGACCAGGGCGCCGGGACCGGGAAGCCTCGCTGCCGCACGAAAGAGCGCCCGGGACACGAGCGGTCCCAGGGCCACCGCCCCGACGAGAAAGACCAGCGCCTTGATGGCAATGATGAGCACCGGTCCCGCGGCGAGAGCCTGCCCGCGCGCCGCGGCGTCGATGGCCCCGGCGACGATGGCGAGCAGCACGAGTCCGAGCACATCGTCGATGGCGGCGGCGCCGAGAATTACCCGGGCCTCCGGGGACTGGGCCGCCCCCAGATCCGAGAGGACGCGGGCCGTGATGCCGACCGAGGTGGCGGTGAGTGTCGCGCCCAGAAAGGCGTACGTGTACGACGAGTGGCCAGGCAGGAGCCACGCCCCCACGCCCCAGCCCAGCAGAAAGGGCGCGACGACGCCGGTGACCGCCACCATCGTCGCCACGCCCCCAACTTTCCTTAGGTCACGGAACGTGGTCTCGAGGCCGACCTGAAAGAGGAGCAACAGGACGCCCAGCTGCGCGAGCGCCTCGAGCACCGGATTCCCGGGCGCCGCCTCGAGGACGTGGAGCCCCAAGTGCCCCAGGTTGCCAAGCAGGACGCCGGCGACGAGCTCGCCCAGGACCCGCGGCTGACCCACGCGGGCCGCCAGGTGGCCGCCGATCCACGCCGCCGACAGAAACAGCGCCACGGCGGCGAGGACGAACCCCGGATTCACGTCCGCACGGAGCCGAACCCGCGCTCGAACGCCTTGGTCATGGAAATCAGAACATTCGGCACGATCACGACCCCCGGCAGCGCGTGCGTCGAGAGATCGGAGTGGATTTCCGCCGCGGTCCCGAGTCCGCTCTTCTCGAGCCTCCCCGACCACCGCTCGAGCGCGTTGTTGCAGAGCAGGAACGTCACGCCGCGGGCCTGCAGGGCCTCGATGGAGCTGGCGGGCGTCCCGTCCCCCACCGGATCCCCGGGCTTCGGGTGCGCGAACCAGTTCCGCGCCAGCGGCGCGTTGGTGGTCGAGTCCGTCAATCCGATCGCGGCCCCGAGCTTGTATTTCTCCCACATCGCATCCGTCACACCCCACGGAGTCGCGCGGCCATACAGCGCCACCACCAGGTTCACGTCCCGTTCGGACACGCCGTAGGCCTCACGCCAGCTGTCGAGGTACCCGTGCCCGTGCCGCAACGCCGTCCCCCCGTCGGGCTCCGGGACGTCGAAGAGCAGCTTGTGCTTCCCCTTCATGCCCTCGAGCCACGCGTCGGACGGAGCGGGCGCCTGGGCGAAGGATTCGGCTGGGAGCAATTGCTGGAGACCGAGCGCTGCCATCGCGCCCACGAAGCCGCGGCGATTGGTGGTGAGGAACGTCATGACGACTCCCAGTGGAAGGGGGTACCTGAAAGCGGCACTTCAATCTCGAGGACGGCAAGCCTCCACGGCCTCCGTCGCCCGGGTCCATCGCTCGAGCTCCGCCTCGAGCCGCCCCTTCAATGCCTCGAGCTCCCCCCCGAGCTGCCGGGCCGCTCCCGCGCCATCGGGACGCGTGTACAGGGCGGGGTCCTCGAGCGCCTTCACCACCTGCGCGACTTGGGATTCCAGCGCCTCGACGGCGGTCTCCGCCGCTTCCAACTCCCGCTGCGCCTTTCGCAGGTCCTTGCGTGGATCGGGTCTCGGCGGGGGCGCCCCTCCCGGAGCCACGCGCTGCCGCTCATGCACCCGCCGCAACGCCTGCTCCTCGGACGCCTGCACTCGGGCGGCGTGTTCGCGTTCCCCCGCCAGCTCCTCCCACTCGGCAAACCCGCCGGCGAACTCCGTGATGTGACGGTCGTGCAGAATCCAAAGCCGCGTGGTGAGGGACCGCAGCAGCGCCCGGTCGTGACTGACGAGGATCACCGTCCCGTCGTACGCATCGATCGCATCCTCGAGCGCCTCGATGGACTCGACGTCCAGATGATTGGTCGGCTCGTCCAGTACGAGAACATTGGCTCCCGACAACATGAGGATGGCCAGCGCCACGCGTGCCCGTTCACCCCCCGACAGCGAGTCGGCCCGGCGCCGCACCTCGTCCCCCGAGAAGCCGAACCGTCCCAGATGTCCCTGGATCCGGCCGCGCTCCCACTTCGGGCGCAGGTCCGAGATCACCTCGTAGAGCGTCCGGTCGAGCGGAACCTGCGAGAGATCCTGCCGGTAGTAGCCGACCGTGATGGAGGCACCCAGCCGGAGGTCACCGCGTTGGATGGGGTGCTCCCCCAGGAGCGCCCGCAGGAGCGTGGATTTCCCCGCCCCGTTCTGCCCAATCACACCCAGGACCTCGGTGCGGTCCAGCGTCCCGCTGAATCCCTCGACCAGCGTCCGCGAGACCTCCCCGATTCCCACGCTCACGTTCCGGGCGGTCACGACCTGATCGCCACCCCGTTCGGCCACCTCGAACCGGAGTGCCATGGTGCCTTCGGCGCCAAGCACCGGGCTGAGGCGATGCAGACGGTCCAGGCGCTTCCGCCGGCCCTTGGCCTGCCGGCTGTTCTGCCCGGCGATGTTGCGGGCGATGTAGTCCTGCTCGCTGGCGATGAGCCGCTGCTGCTGGTCGAAGGCCCGCTGCTGCGTGAGCCGGCGCTCGGCGCGCTGCGTCACGAACGCCTCGTAACCACCCGTATAGGGCGTGGCGGTGTTGCCCTCGAGGTGAAGGACGTGATCCACCGTGGCCTCGAGAAAGGCCCGGTCATGACTCACCAGGAGCACGGTCCGGTCACTCGCGGCGAGGTACTGCTCGAGCCACCGCGTGGTCTCGAGGTCCAGATGATTCGTGGGTTCGTCGAGGAGGAGCACATCGGCGGTAGTCATCAGCTGGCGCGCCAGCCCGAGCCGCCCCAGCTCGCCCCCACTCAGCGCGGACAGCGGCGTGGTGCGGGCCGCTCCCGGATCGAACTCGAGCCCGTGCAGCACGGCGTCGATGCGCGACGTGACGGCGTACCCTCCGTCGCGCTCGAACCGCTCCAAGTCCTCCCCATAACGGGCCAGCGCCTGCGGGGAAGAATCGTGGGCGAGCCGGGCCGCCTGATCCTCCAGTGAGCGTTCCAGCGCCAGCAACTCGGCCAGCTCCCCTGCCGCGGCCTCCCAGACCGTGGCCGCGCCGCCGTAGTTGCGATGCTGTTCGAGCAGCGACACCCGGAGTCCCGGGGCGCGCGCGACGGTCCCGCGCGTCGGCTCGAGCTCACCGGTCAGCAGGCGGAAGAGCGTGGTCTTCCCGGTCCCGTTGCGGCCGACGATGCCCCAGCGCTCGCCCGGGGACACCGTGAAGGTGACGCTGGAGAACAACTCGGCCGCGCCGAAGTCCACTCCCACGCCACCGAATCCGATTTGGGTCACGCCGGCTCCCTAGTTCCGTACCGCACAGTGGCCGGGACGACCAGCGCGCCCCATCTTCATCCGCACCATGATCTCCAAGCTACTCAGAGAGGCTTCCGTGTCCGCTTCCCTTCGCCTGACCCTGCTGCTCGCGGCGCTGGCGTCCAACGCCGCCGCCCAGTCCGTCTCGTCCCCCGACGGCATGCGCTGGCGCGAGATCGGCCCGACGCGCGCCGGCCGGGCCCGTGCCCTGGCCGGGGTGCCGAGCCAGCCCAACGTCTTCTACGCCGGCTACGATGACGGTGGCGTGTGGCGCTCCACCGACTACGGCTCAACCTGGCAGCCGCTCTTCGACCGGGAGCCCACGGGCGCCATCGGCGCCATCGCCGTGTCTCCGTCGAACCCCGACGTGATCTACGTCGGCACCGGTGCCGGGATCATCAGGCCCGATCTCGCCCAGGGGAACGGCGTCTACAAGTCGACCGACGCCGGGAAGACGTGGACGCCCATCGGACTCGCCGACAGCCGGATGATCGCCAACATCGCCCTCGATCCCGCCAACCCCGACCGCGTGTTCGTCGCCGCGCTGGGTCACCCCTACGGCCCGAACGCGGAACGGGGCGTATTCCGGTCCACCGACGGCGGCAAGACCTGGGAGAAGGTGCTCTACAAGGACGAGTACACGAGCGCCAACGATGTGGTGATGGACCCGGCGGATCCGCAGACCCTCTACGCCGCGCTGTGGCAGCAACAGCAGAGCTTCCGTGAGGGAGATGATTTCGGCGGCTCGGGGAACGGCATCTTCAAGTCGACGGATGGCGGAACGACCTGGACGCACCTGACCGAGGGGCTCCCCACGGCCATCGAGGCGAACCTCGCCATCGCGCCGAGTGATCCCAAGGTGATCTACGCGATGGTGGCGGGTGTGCCCCCCCGCGGCGCGCGGGTTCGGGGCGGCGGCACGACCGGCGTGGTCGGGCTTTACAAGTCCACCGACGCCGGCGCCCATTGGACCGCCGTCGACGACCCCAACGTTACCGGTGACTCGGCGCACCCGGCCGATCCCCGCCCCCTGGTTCGCATCGGAGGCGGCGACCTGCCCACGCTCGCGATCGATTCGAAGAATCCTGATGTCGTCTACAGCTCGTCGACGGTTCTCTGGCGCACCAACGACGGCGGTCACAATTGGACCGCGGTGCGTGGCGCTCCGGGGGGAGACGATTACCAGAAGACCTGGGTCAATCCGGTCCGTCCCGACGTCCTGCTCGTCGTCTCCGACCAGGGCGCAGTGGTCTCCGCCAACGGCGGGCTCTCGTGGAGCAACTGGTACACGCAGCCGACGGCGGCCATGTATCACGTCTCGACGGACGACGCGTTCCCCTACCGGGTCTGCGGCGGCCAGCAGGATTCGGGTTCCGGATGCGTGGACAGCCGGTCGATGGACGGCGAGATCACGTTCCACGACTGGCACCCGGTGAACATTCAGGAGTACGGGATCGCCGCACCCGATCCCAAGAACCCCGATCTGGTCTTCGGGAGCGGGCGGACCGGCGTCTCTCTGTACAATCGATTCACGGGACAGACCACCGGCCTGGGACCCGATCGTACGCAGCGCGGGACGAACTTCGGCCGCAACGTGCGGACCATGCCCATCAACTGGTCCCCGCTGGATCCCCGCACCCTGTTCTACGCGTCGAACGTCGTCTGGAAGAGCGTCGATCAGGGCCAGAGCTGGCGCCAGATCAGCCCCGACCTCACGCGCCAGACCTGGGCGGTGCCCGCGAATACCGGCAAGTACGGCGACAGCGTAACCCCCGCCCCGCTCGGCGCCATCACGGCCCTTTCGCCCTCGCCCCGGACCCTCAAGGTCATCTGGGCCGGCACCGACGACGGCAACGTGCAGATCACCATGGACGGCGGGGTCATCTGGAAGAATGTCACGCCCCCCTCGCTCAAGCCGTGGACGAGGATCTTCAACCTGGACGCCGGCCACTTCGACGCGCGGACGGCCTACATCGCCGCGAACACCATGCGCGTCGACGATCCCCGGCCGCACTTCTTCCGTACTCATGACAGCGGCGCCACCTGGACGGAGATCGACGCCGGGATGGATTCGGATGCGGTGGCGAACTCGATCCGCGAAGACCCCCGCACGCCGGGGCTCCTCTACGCGGCCACCGAAACGCAGGTCTGGGTGTCGTTCGACGACGGCAATCATTGGGAGTCCCTGCGGATCAACATGCCGGCCATTTCGGTCCGGGACATTCAGCTGAAGGACGACAGCACCTGTCTCTGCGCCGATCTGGTCGCCGCCACGCACGGACGCGGATTCTGGATCCTGGATGACGTCACGCCCCTCCGGCAGTTGGCGGCGGCGCGCGCCGGCTCGCCGGCGTACCTCTTCAAGCCCCAGACCGCAGTGCGCGTGCGATTCGGCACCAACGACCCCACGCCCTGGCCGCCGGAGTGGCCCGCCGGAGAGAATCCGCCTCCGGGCGGGATCATCGACTATATGCTGTCCCAGCCGGCCTCCAGACCGGTGACGCTCGAGATTCTCGACGGCGCTGGAACGGTCGTGCGATCGTATGCGAGTACCGACTCGGTACTGACACCAGATCCCGCCATCGAACCCGACGCGTACAACCACGTCTGCCAGGAAGAGTCGCGCTCGCCAGATTGCTCGGTGCCCCTCTACTGGGCCGCACCGCAGCAGCGGTTGTCGACGGCCGCCGGCATGCACCGTTTCACGTGGGACCTGCACTACGATCCCGTCGGCCCGCGCGGGCCCGCCGATGACAATGGCGCCGCCGTTCCTCACCACACGTATCCGGCCGTCAACAGCCCCTGGGCACCCCCCGGGACCTACACGGTGCGGCTGACCGTGGATGGAAAGAAGTACACGCAGCCCCTCACCCTCCGTCTCGACCCCCGAGTGAGGACGCCGGCGCTCGGCCTCGCAAGGCTCGCGTCGCTGTCGAAGGAGATGTACGAGGGCGCGGTCGCGACCCAGGGAGCCTACGACCGGGCGCGGGCCCTGGCGGCGGCCCTCGGCGCTGCGGGAGGAGACGATGCGAGGGCGTTGAGGACCCGCGTCGATTCCCTCGCACCGCCCCCCGCGGGCCGAGGTGGAGGGGGCGGCCGGGGCGGATTCCGTCGCGGCGGGGGCGCCGAGGGACCGGTGACCCTGCAGTCGGCGAACGGTGACTTGATCGGTGCGGCCCTGGGCATGCAGGGCGCCGATATCGCCCCGTCTGCCGGTGAAGTGGCGGCGTGCACCAAGGCTCGGGAGGAACGCGCTACCGTCTTGCGCCGCTGGGCGGCACTGTCAGGCCCGGGACTCGCGGCGTTCAACGCCAAACGGAAGGCAGCTGGACAACCCGAAGTGAGGCTCCCATGAATCCCGTACTGCTCCTGGTGCTGGCGGCCGTACAACGGCCGACGCTGGCGCCGAACGTCCACCAGTACGTGGCGGTGGACACGACGGTGGTCGCGCTCACGCACGTCCGCGTCATCGACGGGACGGGCGCAGCACCGAAGGACGATCAGACGCTGATCCTCAAGGACGGCGACATCATCGCGATGGGGAGTGCGGCCGCGACGAAGGTTCCGGATGGCGCACAGGTGATGGACCTGACCGGGAAATCAGTGATTCCGGGCCTCGTGATGATGCACGAGCACCTGTATTACCCCACCGGACCCGGCGTCTACGGCGCCGACTACGTGAGCTTCTCGCGGCTGTATCTGGCAGGCGGGGTCACGTCGATGCGGACGGCAGGCAACGTCGGCGGCTACGCCGATCTGAATCTGGCGGCGGCCATCAAGGCCGGGACGGCCCTCGGCCCCTGGATCGACGCGACCGCGCCCTACGTGAACGGCCCATCCTCGTTCACGCAGATGTACGCGCTCAAGGACTCCGCCGACGCTAGGGCGTTCGTGGCCTTCTGGGCCGACGCGGGGGCGACGTCGTTCAAGGCCTACATGAACATCACCCGCCCCGAGCTGCGCGCCGCCGTTCGCGAGGCCCACAAGCGCGGGCTCAAGATCACGGGCCATCTCTGTTCCGTCACGTACCGTGAGGCCGCCGACGCCGGGATCGACGACCTGGAGCATGGCTTCTTCGTCGCGACGGATTTCGTGAAGGACAAGCAACCTGACCTCTGCCCCGGCCAGAACCCCGGAATGAACGCCCTCGCCGGCGTGGACCCCAAGTCTCCGGAGTTCACGTCCCTGGTGCAGTACCTGATTGCCCATCGGGTGGCGGTCACGTCCACGCTCACGGTGTTCGAGACGTTCACGCCGGGCCAGCCCTTTCCGCCGGGAACCGAGGTCCTCGATCCGATCCTGAAGGCGCAGTACGAGCAGGGCTACAACCGGATCGCGCAGGATACGAGCACGCGGTTCAAGCGGCTGCTCGCGCTGGACCGGATCATGGAGCTGGCGTTCGCTCGCGCCGGAGGACTGCTGATCGCCGGCACCGACCCGACCGGCGGCGGGGGCGTGATTCCCGGTTACTCCGATCAGCGTGAGGCTGAGCTCCTGGTGGGTAACGGCTTTACGCCGCTCGAGGCCATCAGGATCTGCACCCTGAACGGGGCCACGTACCTGGGACGCGCCGACCGCGTCGGCTCGATCGCCGTCGGCAAGCAGGCCGATCTGGTGGTGATCGACGGCAATCCCGCGGCGGACATCAACGACATCGCGAAGGTCACCCTGGTGTTCAAGCAAGGCATCGGCTACGACCCGGCGAAGATCATCGAATCGGTGCGCGGGAAAGTGGGGTTGTTCTAGAACCACTCGCCTGGGAGGAGTAGAGCCTTGCCCTACCTGCACACTTCGTTTACCATCAAACTGTGCCTGCACCTCACGTTGCGGAAGAGAGCTCGGCCCGGATCGCCGCAGCCATCGGCGATCCGGCCCGGGCTCGCATGCTGTACGCCCTCATGGAGGGCCGGGCCCTGACCAGCACCGAGCTGGCCCTCGTCGCCGCCGTCGGCCCCTCCACCGCCAGCGCCCATCTCAATCGCCTGAAGCGGGAACGCCTGGTACGCGTGCTGATCCAGGGACGGCACCGGTACTACAGCCTCTACGGCGCCGGAGTCGCGGGCGTCCTGGAAAGCCTCAGCGTCCTCGCCGGGCGCGTGGGCTCCGGGCTCCAGACCCGCACGCCCGACCACCTCCGCCTGGCCCGCACCTGCTACGACCACATCGCCGGCACGCTGGGCGTCCTGCTGCACGACCGCCTGCTCGCCGCGGAGTGGATTTCGGGCGGAGACGCGAGTTACGAGGTCACCGTGAAAGGCACGCGGGCCCTCGGCGCCCTGGGCATCGACGTGGAGGAAACCCGCCGGGCGCGCCGGCGTTTCGCCTTCCCGTGCCTCGACTGGAGCGAACGCCGGTGTCACCTCGGTGGCGCCGTGGGGGCGGCACTCCTGGAGGCCCTGCTCCAGCGGCGCTGGGTGACGCGGGAGCGCCGGGAGCGGACCTTGTCGGTCACCACCGTCGGCGCACGGGAGCTCCGGGCCAGGTTCGGCGTGGTGCTGGGGGAGGAGGCGAGACGACGCGGTCTTGGTTAATCCCCGGGCTTGCGCCCGGGGTCATGAAAAACCTCACTGCCACCAGAGCATGTGTACCTGACCCCCGGCGCAAGGCGGGGGTTAGTGAGCGGGCATCCGAAACCTGAGAGCGTCCACGACCGGATCCACCGCCACCGAGTCGACGACGATCACCTGCAGCCCGGGCCGATCCAGGGTGTGGGATTCGAGACGGCAAGGAAACAGCAGACCGCTGTAACGGCGGTAGTCCGAGAAGTACGTCTCGTAGGTGACCGGCACGCCGTCAGACACGCGTTGCCCCTGCCAGCGGGTGAGCGCGTAGGATGCGGTGTCGATGTAGTACGTATCGACGGTCGAGTCGGGTCTGACCACCCGCAACGCCCACGCCGGCTTCCCCTGCGCCGTATCGAGCCCCAAGAGCCTGACCTGAATCCGGCG
>DATBCM010000162.1:0-4024 GCA_036270455.1 Gemmatimonadales bacterium
CCTGGGCGAGGAACACCCGCCGGATGCTGCCGCGCTTCAGCCCCATCGCCAGGAGAATCCCGATTTCTCGCGTCTTGTCTCGAACCACCATCGTCAGCATCCCGACCACGTTGAATGCGGCCACCACACAAATGAGAAACACCACGAAGGCCATCGCGAGTTTCTCGAGTTTCAAGGCGGAGAAGAGGGCCTGGTTCTGGCTCTGCCAGTCCACCGCCCGGTAGGGATACCCGAGGTGCGTCTCGAGCCGGGAGGCGAAGGCATTGGCGTTCCAGGGATCGGCGAGGCGCACTTCGATGCCCGTCACGGCCGTGTCGAGCCCCGCCAGGCGCTGCGCGACCGACCGGCTCAGGACGACGTAACTGTCGTCGTAGATGTACATCCCGGTGTCGAATATCCCGGTGACCTCATACCGGTGATACTGCGGCACGAACGTGCCCGCCGAGGCGTTGAAGCTCGAGCGGCCGGTGAAGGACACGAGCGTGACCACGTCTCCCACGTAGACCGAGAGCTTCCCGGCGAGCCGGGTCCCCAGGGCGACGCCTCCCTCCACGTCGGGCCGGGTGGTCCGGAAGTGCAGGTCTCCCTTGATGAAATGCTCGGGGAGTGTCGTGACGGCCCGCGTCCCGGTGTCCGGCTCGAGGCCGAACACGACGACGCCTTCCGCGTAGTCATGCCCCGTGGTGATCCCCGCCTGGGTCATGACGAATGGTGCGGCCGCGGCGACGCCTTTGGTGGTGCGGACGGAATCGAGCACCCGGCGCCAATCGTCCAGGCGGAGGCCCTCGCCGTACGTGAGCACCCGAACGTGCGGGCTCGCCACGAGAATCTTGTCTCTGAGGTCTGACTGCAGGCCGTTCATCACGCCGAGCACGATCACCAGGGCCGCGACGCCGACGAAGACCCCGCCGACGGCGATCACGGTGATGAACGACAGGAGGCCCGACGAGCGGCGGCTGGTCAGGTACCGGAGTGCGAGGCGGAGCTCCAGGCGGCCGATCATTCGGGGCGCAGCATAGGAAAGAGGATCACGTCCCGGATGTTGGTCCGGTTCGTGAGGAGCATCACCAGCCGGTCGATGCCCAGTCCCACGCCGCCGGTGGGCGGCATGCCGTACTCGAGGGCGCGCAGGTAGTCCTCATCGATCCGGTGCGCTTCGGCATCTCCCTGCTCGCGAAACCGCGTCTGTTCCTCGAAGCGGCGGCGCTGCTCGTCGGGGTCATTCAGCTCGGAGAACGCGTTGGCGATCTCCCGGCCCTGGATGAACAGCTCCCACCGCTCCACGCGGGTGTCGTCCCCGCGCTTCCGCTTGGCCAGCGGCGACAGCGCTACGGGATGGTTCATGACGAACGTGGGCTGCATCAGGGTCGGTTCGGCGAAGGTCTTGAACACCTCGTCCATGAGCCTGGCGCCCGCGTACTGCTCGGCGTCGGTGACGCCTTTGCGTTTCAAGGCCTCCCGGAGCGTGGCGTCGTTCGCCGTGGCCAGGTCGACGCCGGCCGTTTCCTTGACCAGGTCGAAGAAGTCCCGGCGCGCGAACGGGCGTTGGGCCAGGGTCTCGCGTCCCAGCTCCGCGGCCAGGCCGGCGACCAGGCCTTCGGTCAGGTGCAGCATGTCCTCGTAGTCGGCGTACGCCTCATACCATTCGGCCATGGTGAATTCGGGGTTGTGCCACCGGTCCACGCCCTCGTTCCGGAAGTCGTGCCCGATCTCATACACTTTTTCGAGGCCGCCGACGATGCACCGTTTGAGATAGAGCTCGTCCGCGATGCGCAGATAGAACGTCGCGTCGAGAGCCTCGTAGAAGGTGGTGAACGGCGTCGCGGCCGCGCCGCCATACAGGGGCTGCAGCACCGGCGTCTCGACTTCGAGGTATCCGCGTCCATCCAGAAACCGCCGGATGTAGCTCACCACGCGCGCGCGGGTGTGAAACACCATCCGGGCGTCCGGGTGCGCCGCGAGATCCGCGTACCGCTGACGCGCGCGGAGCTCGGGATCCGCAAGCTCTCCGTGCCGCACGCCCTGCGCGTCTTCTTTTCCCAACGGCAGTGGCCGGAGGGACTTGGCGAGGAGCGTCAGCGCCTCGACCCGGAGCGTGACTTCACCGGTTTTGGTGGTGAACAGCGGCCCCGCCACCCCGACGACGTCGCCGAGATCCAGAAGCTTCAGGATCTCGTAGTGGTCGCCGAGGAGATCCGACTTGAAGTAGAGCTGGATTTTCCCCGACGCGTCTTCGAGGTGGGCGAAGGTGGTCTTGCCCATGCCCCGCATGAGGACGAGCCGTCCGGCGAGCCGGTGCACGCTGGCGTCGCCGTTCTTGAACCCCTGCACCGCCGGTTGGGCCAGCCCGGTCCGGTCGAAGCGGTAGGCGAAGGCGGGCACGCCCCGGCGGGCGAGCTCCGCGAGCTTGTCGCGGCGGGCCGCTTCGACGAACGTCGTCATGCCGCCCGTCCCGCCTGCTGCTTCAGGAACGCCTCGATGAACTGATCCAAGTCTCCGTCCATCACCTTCTGCACGTCGCCGATCTTCAGCTCGGTGCGGTGATCGTTCACCATGGTGTAGGGCTGGAAGACATACGACCGGATCTGGTTGCCCCACGCGTTATCGAGCTTCTGCTTGTCGACCTCCGCTTTCTTCGCCTCCTGCTCCTCCACAGCTTTCTCGTAGAGCCGTGCCTTCAGCATCTTGAGTGCCGTCGCCTTGTTCTTGAACTGCGAACGCTCGTTCTGGCAGGCGACCACGATCCCCGACGGATTGTGGGTGATGCGCACCGCGGAGCTCGTCTTGTTGACGTGCTGGCCGCCTTTGCCGGACGCGCGGAAGACGTCGATGCGAAGGTCCTCCTCGCGGATCTCGATCTCGATGTCGTCGTCTACCACCGGGTAGACGAATACCGACGCGAAGGAGGTGTGCCGCCGGGCCTGGGCATCGAAGGGGGAAATCCGGACCAGCCGGTGCACGCCGCGCTCGGCCCGCAACAGGCCGAACGCATACTCGCCGCGGACTTCGATTTCGACGGACTTGATGCCGGCCTCCTCCCCCTCGAGGACATCCAGCACCTCGACCTCGAACCCCTTCCGCTCAGCCCACCGCGTGTACATCCGCATGAGCATCTCGGCCCAGTCCTGGGATTCCGTACCGCCGGCGCCGGGATGGATGGTGAGGAGGGCGTCCCGGCGGTCGTCGGGACCACGCAGCATGTGCTGGAGCTCGATGGACTCGAGGGCCCGGCCTGCCCCGTCGGCTTCCGCTTCCAGCGAACGCTGCATGTCGAGGTCTACGGTCGACTCGGACTCGAGCAGCTCGGACAGCTCCCGGCCCTCATCCACGCGCTTTTTCAGGGCGTGGTAGGGCTCGAGCCACCGCTTCAGCATCTTGACCTCTTCTACGACCTTCTTGGCGCGCTCCTGGTCGGACCAGATGGCGCCTTCGGCCATCGCCTGCTCCAGCTCGGCCAGGCGCTTGGTCTTGCCGTCGACGTCAAAGAAAGCTCCGGAGCTTCGCCAGACGCTCCTGGAATTCGGAAAACCGGTCTACCAAGGGCACGTAGGTCTCGCTTGCCGTAACGGAATAGACGTAAGCCGTTCCCCAGCGGCGGGAACGGCTCTAACTGACAGGAATATGAGGAGTTAGACCGCGAAATTCCAGCCGTTTAGAAGACCTTCTTGCCCCCGGCGAGCAGCTCGTTCAGCGCGTCGGTCCAGAACGGCGTGGACGACGCCATCTCCTGCCCCACCTGCTCGACATACTCGAGCCAGCTCTTCTCGATCTCGTCCTTGAAGAGCTGCGGGAGCGTCCCCTCGCGGGTACCCTGCATGCGCTTGTCGGGGTGATACACGAGCATGTCCGAGATGAGGGCGCGCGCCAAGCGCCGCGCCTTCTGCTTCGGATCCTGTACCATGAACGGATTCACGGGGCGCAGCGGCCCGGTCTTCCGTTCCACACCGGGGGCGGGGGCGGGTGCCGGAGACGCGGAAGGAGTCGCGGGCGCTGCCGGAGCCGGTGGAGCCGGCGGTGACGGGGG
>DATBCM010000163.1:0-4709 GCA_036270455.1 Gemmatimonadales bacterium
GACGTGCAGACCGTGGCCGACTGGTCGCAGGACGTGGCGAGGGGGTGACGGGTCGCGCCAGCATCAAAGCCGCGACCTGATCGAGGAGCTCGTTCAAGGTCCATGGTTTCCGGAGGAAGTGCATGTCGGGGGTGAGGTGCAGGTCGTGGTCCGCGCCCCCCGGGGACGTATACCCGCTGGTAAAGAGGAACGTAACTTCGGTGAACCCCGCGGCGCGCGCCTCGGCAAACAGCTCGCGTCCACCCATCACCGGCATGATGACATCGGTGACGACCAGGTCGATCTTCTGCTTCTGCTGCCGCAGGATCTCCAGCGCCTCCTTGCCGTTCTCCGCCGTCAGGACCACGTAACCCGCGAGCTCCAGGGCATGTTCCGCTACCCGGCGGACGGAGGGCTCGTCTACCGCCAGGAGAATCGTCACCACCGCGGAGCCGACTGGCTTCGCGTTCGGGGCGGGCGCGGGAGCCGTGCCTTCACCCACGGGGACCTCGGCGGTGGGTGGAAACCAGAGCGTAAACGTCGACCCGCCACCCGGTTTCGAGTCCACACTGACGTCGCCGCCATGCTGGCGCATGAGTCCCAGGACCATCGCCAATCCCAACCCGGTCCCCTGGCCGACGGGCTTGGTGGTAAAGAAGGGCTCGAAGATCCGTTCCCGCACTTGCTCATCCATGCCCCGCCCCGTGTCCGTCGCTGTAATGGCGACGTACGGTCCTGCCGGCAGTGCCGGATGGTGCTTGTGCCCGGGAGCAAGCGTCCGCCGCATGATGCCGAGGGTCAGACGCCCGCCCTCCGGCATCGCGTCCCGCGCGTTCGTGGCGAGGTTGACCACGATCTGACCCAATGCCACCGGGTCGGCCCGGATGCGGGGGACGCCGGGCTCCGCCTCCACGCGAAGGTCGATGGTTTCCGGCAGCATGCGTCTCAGAAACGTGATGAGCTCCGTGACCACCGTCTGGGGCGACACCGGCCGCAACGTGATGGACTCGCGCCGTCCGAAGGCCAGGAGCTTCCGCACCATCTCGGCGGCGCGCCGGCCACCGTCGCGGAGCTCCGCGAGCAGGGCGCGCCGCTCAGCGTCGTTCCCGGGAGGCGTCTGGGCCAGGAGATCGGCGTTGCCGAGGACCACCGTGAGCAGGTTGTTGAGATCGTGGGCGATGCCGCCAGCCAGCTGCCCGATCGCTTCGAGCTTCTGGGACTGCCGGAGCTCTTCTTCGAGGAGCCGCCGGCGGGCCTGCTCCCGGGTGAGGAAGACGACGCCCACGACCACCAGCAGCAGACTGGTGAGTCCGATCACCGTGGCAATGACGCTCTGGGTCCAGCGCGCCGCCGCACCGAGGGTCGCGGAGAATTGGTCTTCGAGAGGACGGAGCCGTGCGTCGGCAACATCGACCCGGGCGAGGAGGCTGTCGATCCGTGCCGCGGCCGGATGTGCGGAGCGGATGACCTGGTGCAGGGAATCGCCGAGCGCCTGCAGTTGGGCGATGTACCCGTCCCCGTCGGTCCAGATCGCGATCGCCTGGCGCATGTACCGGAAGTGGGCGAAGCGCCGGAACAACTTCGCCATCGCGTCCACGTCGCTCGAATCGTTCCGCCCTACGATGAATCCCTGCCGGACGACCGCCGGGTCGGGGTTGCGACGCTGGAGGGCGACGCGGGCCTCGTGGTCGCCGAGGGGGATGGCGATTTCGCGGAGGTACGCCTCGAAGTCTCGCTCGTCCCGGGTGGCGGCGTACCGGTGCAGGGACCGGGTGGCTTCCTTCTGCCCCTTGGACCAGAGGCCTTCGCCACCGACGTACGCGCGCACAGCCGAGAGGGTGTTCAGTCCAAGCGTGCTGGTCAGCACGACGGCGCCGACGATCACCACCAGCAGTGCGATGCGCAGGCCGGGGCCCTGCCAGAGCGCCGAAGGACGCGGGGGTAGGGGTAGTCGAGGGTTTACCATGAGCCGCGCATAAGGTAGGGACGACCGGCAGAGCGAGCTACTCTGGTTTCAGCGGGCTCCTGCAAGGGTTTCGTAAACGTCGGCCCCCGTGCATCACCGGGCCGTGCTCTTGGAGGTCCAGGTGTTGTTGGTGGTATCCGCGTCTACCCAGATTCCGTTCTTCAGGGTCACCGAGGTCACCTTCTTCCGGGATTTGAGCGCGATGCTCGCCTGGGTGGGCGTCTTCTCCCATACCGCGGACGTCTCGTGCAGCGAGTCCTGGGATCCGTCCGCGTACTTCACCAGCAGGTCGAAGGGCGCCGGCATGCCGCCGATGTTCTTCACGGAGACCGATGATCCGGCCGGCGCCGTCTTCACGCCCGCCACTCCCAGGTCGATGTAGGTGTTCGCAAAATACCAGGAGTTCCAGAACCAGTTCAGGTTCTTCCCGGTCACGTTGTTGAAGGTGTAGAAGAAGTCCCACGGGATGGGATGTTTCCCGTGCCACCGGTCCATGAACTCATGCAGGGCCTTCCCGAACATCGCGTCGCCGAGCATGTCCTTCAGCGCCAGGTACCCGATCGACGGCTTGCCGTACGCGTTGTTTCCGTAGGCCTGCCCGTTCTCGGCGTCGTTGGGCGTGATGATCGGCAGGTCCTCGAGCGGCGAGGGGTCGGCCGCCCACCCGTTCACCCGGAACTGCCGGTAGAAATCGGCGGCGCGTTGGGGCCCCAGGTCCGCCTGTCCGATGAGGTACTCGAAGGTCGTGGCCCACCCCTCGTCCATGAAGGCGTACCGGCTCTCGTTGATCCCCATGTAGAAGGGGAAGTACGTGTGCGCCATCTCGTGCTCGACCACGAACCGCGCGAACACCGTGTCGGCGAACGAATTGTCGTTCACCATCATCGGGTACTCCATGTCTGCGCGGCCCTCGACCACCGTGCTTTTCTCATACGGGTAGGGGACGCCCGGCCAGTTGTGCGAGAGCCAGCCGAGTCCGTGGCGGCCGTACTGCACCATGTGGTGGTAGTCGGCTGAGGTGTCGTTATAGGCGGCCTGGACCGAGGCCCGACGACCGGTGGCGTCCTCCACCACGACCGAGCCGCCATCCCAGTCGTAGTGATCGCTCACCGCGAAGGTCATGTCGTGAATGTGCGTGGCCGTGAAATGCCAGGTGTGGTCGCCGTCGGCGCGCGTGACCCGGTGTGCGTTCAGGTCTTCCTGGGTGGCGATGCGGATCGTCTCATCGGACGTCAGCGAGGCCTTGAGCCGCTGGGCGATCTCGGGCGTCAGCACGGCCTCTGGGTTGGTGAGCGTGCCGGTCCCCCAGACGATGAAATTCGCCGGGACCTTGAGGGAGACGTCGTAGTCGTTGAAGTCGGAATAGAACTCCTGCATATCCGTGAACGCCGTGCCGTCCCATCCATCGTAGTCGTTGTAGACGTCGATGCGCGGGTAGAAGTACGCGATGAACGCCGTCGTGGAGTCGAGCATTCCCTCGCGGTTGCTCGCCTGGGACAGGTCGTAGTGCCAGTTCAGGAGGACGTGCGCGGAATCGTGCGGCGCGAGCGGCTGGGCGAGCCTGACGCCGCGCAACGAGTAGGTCTGATCGTCGGCGCCGTGCAGTGTGTAGGCCTGCGGGTTCTTGACGCCAGATGGGGGTCCCATCCCGTCCACGGAGAACGAATCCACATGGACGCCCGACGTGAGGTAATCCGCACCCGCAGGGAAGGCGCGGGGCGCTCCGGGTTTGTGGATATTCACGATTAACCGGAAGAGCAGATTGTGCATCGTGTCCGGGCTCTCGTTGAAGTACGTGATCTGCTCGGAGCCGGTCACCAGTCGCGCCGGTGGAGCGACGCTGATCGCGATGTGGTACGAGGCGCGATTCTGCCAGTATTTGGAGCCGGGCTTCCCGTCCAGGGACCGGGCATCGGCTTTATAGGCTTTCGCGACGGCGCGCGGGGTGTAGAGGGTCGGGGATTGGGCGATCAGGACCGGGGGGACGACGAGGGCGATACCAAGAGTCAGGGACGCTACGCGCATCGCGGAAGGCTCCTTGGAGTGGTCACGTAACTACGGGCATCTGAGCCATGAGATTCAGCGACTCGCCGGACGGTTGCGTCAGTTCGGCGTCAGGCCAGCCCTTTCGTCACCTCCAGACAGCGGTCGATCTCTCCTTCCGTATTGAAGAGGGCGGGCGCGATGCGGATCTGCCCATCCCGGACCGTGACATCTACCTTGGCGGCCTGAAAAGCCGCCCGCACGTCGGCCATGGGCTTCCCGGAGTACACCGTCACAATCGATGAGCGGTTCCCCGGGGGCGTAAAGAGCCGGTGGCCCTGCCGGGAGAGGCCGTCCCAAAGCCGGTGGGCCAGGGCCACGGTGTGCTCCTCGATCCTGGGGACGCCGACGCTCTGGAGATAGGTGAGACCGGCCGAAAGCTCCCGAACGGGGCCAAAGGCCCGGCTGCAGTAGTCGAACTTCCGGGCGGTGCGGTTCAGCTCGAAGTGGTAATCGGGAAGTTCTTTCTCGACCTGGAATTCACCGTACCGGTCGATTTTGAGGCGCTCCAGGACCTCCTTCCTTATATAGAAGGGCGCCACGCCGAAGCCCGCCAGCATCCACTTGTAGGACCCCGCACAGATGGCGTCCACACCGGCGGCCTGAACGTCGATCGCAATCATGCCCACCGCCTGGATTGCATCCGCGTAGAACACGGCGCCATGGGCGTGGGCCAGATCGGCGATGGGGCGCATGTCGTGGCGGAAGCCGTTCAGGTGAG
>DATBCM010000164.1:0-3992 GCA_036270455.1 Gemmatimonadales bacterium
CTGGAAACTTGAATTGAGCGCGGACGGGCACAGCAGGATCGTCCGGCACTCCGATCACCGTCGCCCGCGCACCGGGTACTTGTGCGCGGGCGACCGCCAGCAGGGTGTCTACGTCGAGGACGGGCCGGCCCTGGCACTCGGACACTCTTCGGGGAAGCGGAGGCACCGGGTGTCCGCCGGTGATCCGGTACGCCAGGGATGACGCTGCCTCGTTCCAGTGAATCACCATGCCGGTGCCCGCCAGCACGAGCAGAAAGACCCACACGAACGCGCCGATAGTTTGGTGGAGGTCGAAGGCCAGCCGCCACCCGGCGGCGCCGGGGCGGACCCGGACGATCTTCGCCGGCCACCAGAGAACCAGCCCGGAAATGGCGAGCAGTGCAAGCAATACACCGCTCCATCCCGTGATCGTGTTTCCCAAGCGCCCCGCCAGAAACCGCGTGTGGAACTGGTGCACGTAGGCCACCGCCAGACTTGCCTGCTCGGGACGGCCAAGCGTCTTCCCCGAGTAGGGATCCACGATCAGATCCTGTTCGCCCTTGCCGTCCGAGGACACCGCGCCGATCCCCCACGAGTGCCCATCGTCGGATCCAAACGACGCCTGGACGATTCGATATCCGGGGTACGTGCGGTGGAGCGTGTCTTCCAGGGCCTTCAAGGTCAGCGGATTGGCACCGGTGGGGCGTGACACGACGGCGATCTTTGCATTGAGCGCGTCGTCGATGGGGTTCTCGAACACCAGAATGGCCCCGGTCAAGCCGATGCAGAAAAGAGGGAGTGCGGACACGAGCCCGATGACGAGATGGGTGTTGAGCAAGAGGGGACGGAGGCGCATGCCGTAAAGATGCGCTTGGACTGCAAATTGTCGCGGTTGACCCGTCCGGAACCCCCGGCGATACTTCGCCCCTGATGGCCGATATCCGGATCACCGCCGAGCCCACGGACCACACGCGTTGCCGGTTCGTGCTTCCCGTCCCCCTGCTCGAGGGCGGGGCCCGGCGCTTTACCACCCCGGCAGAGGCGCAGGACTCGCCGCTGGTCGCCAACATCTTCGCCGTCCCCGGACTGGCCGTGAGTGAGGTCATCATCTCCGGCAGCACGGTCACCGTGGTGAAGTCCAGCACCTCCACCTGGCAACAGGTGGGCAAGGCGGTCGGGGATGCCATTCGCTCCGGGCTCACCACGGGCACCACACCGGTCTCCTCCCGGCGGGTGGAGGGGAAGGACGCCGCCGTCGATGACGACGCCCTGTATACCAAAGTCGCCGATCTGTTCGAGACGCAGGTGAACCCGATGGTGGCCGGACATGGCGGCCGCATCGAGCTGATCGACGTGCAGGACGCCATCGTGCTCCTGCGCATGTCGGGCGGGTGTCAGGGATGCGGGATGGCGGATGTGACACTCCGGCAGGGCATCGAGGCGATGCTCAAGCAGGAGGTTCCCGAGGTGCAGGGAATCACGGACATCACCGACCACGCGTCGGGCACCAACCCTTACGTCTCAGCCTCCAAGAAGTAGTTCGCAAGGCTTTCGCCCGCGGCTGTTGCTGCTCCTGCCGTCGACGTCCTACCGCACCAGCGCCTTCGTCGCCGCGGCCCGCCGGATCGACCTGGATCTCACGGTCGCATCCGACTTCCCGAGCACCTTCGAGACGGCCCAGCCCGACGCCCTGGTCACGTTCGACTTCGCCAACCCCTCGCTGGCCACCGACCAGGCCCGCGCCTTCCATGCCCGATATCCGGTGCACGCGGTGGTCGGGATGGACGATGATACAGCCGTGCTCGCGGCCACCATCGCTCCCGCACTCGGTCTCCCCGCGAATCCCGTTCCGGCCACCGAAGCGGCACGGGACAAGCACCGCCAGCGGGAGCTGTTCGCGGCGGCGGGGATCCCGATCCCCGCGTTCACCCGCCACCGGCTCTCGGACGATCCCGAGCAGATCGCCGGCCGGGCGCCGTACCCCTGCGTCCTCAAGCCCCTCCGGCTCGCCGCGTCTCGCGGCGTGATCCGCGCCGACAATCCCGAGCAATTCGTGTCCGCCCGGGTCCGGCTCGCCGCAATCCTGGCGCAGCCGGATGCGGCGGCGTGCGGCGAGCCGGCACAGTACTACCTCGTCGAAGAGTTCATTCCCGGTGTGGAGGTCGCCGTCGAAGGCCTGGTCGAGAATGGCCGGCTCCAGGTGCTCGCGCTCTTCGACAAGCCCGATCCGCTGGATGGTCCGTATTTCGAGGAGACGATCTATGTGACGCCCAGTGGGGCTTCGGCGGACGTGCGCGCCGCGATCGAGGACTGCACGGCGCGGGCGGTGCGGGCGCTCGGGATCGACCGGGGTCCGGTGCACGCCGAAGTTCGCTGGAACCGGAAGGGAGCGTGGCTGATCGAGATCGCCGCGCGCCCCATCGGGGGACGCTGCAGCGCCGTGCTTCGCTTCGGCCCCGACCGGATGTCCCTGGAAGAGCTGCTGCTCCGGCGCGCGCTGGACCTGCCGGTGCCCTCACTCGAGCGGGAGACGGCGGCCACCGGGGTGATGATGATCCCGGTACCGGGCACGGGGACCTTGAAGAGCGTGGGAGGGCGGGACGCCGCGGCGCAGGTTCCCGGCGTGGTCGAAGTCCTAATCACCGCGCACCCGGGTGAACGGCTGGTGCCCTGGCCGGAGGGCGCGCGCTATCCGGGATTCATCTTCGCCCGCGGCACGAACGGCCCGGCGGTCGAGCGGTCCCTGCGTGAAGCACACCGGAGACTCTCCTTCGACCTCGAGCTGTGATCCTGCCCCGGGATCCCTGGCCCCGGCTCCCCACGGAGCGGGCGCAGCGCGGGGCGATGATCGCGCTGTACGCGCTGGTGCTGGCGGTCGCACTCGCTGAAGCCCTCCGCGCCCTCGGCCGAATGGAGGGCGTGATTTTTTCGTCGTATCTGGATGTCGGGAACGCCGTCCTCTCCGGGTCCGATCCGTACGCCCTCAGCGCCAACACCTGGCCGCCATTCTTCGCCCTCGAGAGCGTTCCACTCGCCCTGGTGGGCCACGTCTCTCCGCACTTGGCGCTCTTCCTCTGGCAGCTCCTGGGACTCTTCGCCACCTGGGGAGTGGTCAAGCTCTCGGTCGACATGTTTGAGGATGGCCCGATCACGTTCTGGCCGGTGAGCCCGCAGGCGCTCGCCCTGACGTCGTCGGCCGTGATCGTGCCCTTCCTCATGACGGCCCGGCTCTTCGACGAGCATGCGCAGCACACCCAGATCAACGTGCAGGTGCTCTGGCTGGTGCTGTGGGGGTTCCATCAGTTCCGGCGGGCGCGTCCAGGACTGGGCGGACTGGCGCTCGCGCTCGCCGCCAGCACCAAAGTGGTTCCCGTGCTGCTCGTCCTCTACCTCCTCTATAAGCGGTGCTGGCGGGAGGCGGCGTGGACGTTCGTCTGGCTGGTGCTGCTGAATGTGGTGGTGATCGGCCTGGCGTTCGGCCCCTCGGATGGGATGCAATTGTGGAGTGCCTGGCACCGCGTGGCCGGGCAGGAGCTCTCGGACCCGACCCCCACGTTCATGAACCAGTCGCTCCTGGCAGGCGTGAAGCGTGCGCTCACGCCGGAGGGCGGGCTCAGAGATCCGGTGATGTATCGCATCGCGTCCTGGTCCCTCGCGAGCGCGCGCACGGCGTTCATGATACTCGCCGGACTATTCGCGGGCGTTCTGGCCTGGCTCTTTCGGAAGCGTCCTCACGACCTCACGGGTCCACGGGCCGGCGGCGAGCTCGCGCTCTGTCTCGGCGCGATGGTCGTCGTCGATCCCCTCGCCTGGAAAGCCCACTACGTCGTGCTGATCACGGCCTACGCGTTCTGCTGGTGGGCGCTGCGGAAAGGCGGTGCGCCGTGGTGGCAATGGGCGTTGTGGTGGGGAAGTCTCGCGTGCCTGACAGGGAGCGCCGCGGCGATCTGGGGCGGGCATTTCAGTCATGTGCTGGAGAGCTACGACGTGATACTCGTCGGGGCGGGGATGCT
>DATBCM010000165.1:0-2657 GCA_036270455.1 Gemmatimonadales bacterium
GGCGCTTCCCTGATCTTGAACGGCCTGTCGGTACTCAGCGGCCGGCAGCACGTCGACTACCACACCACCATCGACCACGCCCAGCCGCACTGCGAGAGCCACGAGCTCTTCAACGGCGTGTTCGACCAGCACGCCCGCGGCGTCTTCAATGGCCGGATCATCGTCCGGCCCGGCGCCCAGCGGACCGACTCGAAACAAACCAACAACAACCTCCTGCTGTCGGGTGAGGCGCGCGCCGATTCGCAGCCTCAGCTCGAGATCTACGCCGACGACGTCAAGTGCACCCATGGCGCCACCCTCGGCCCCCTGGATCAGACGGCCCTCTTTTATCTCCGCAGCCGCGGGTTGTCCCCTCAAACCGCGAAGAGCCTGCTGACATACGGCTTCGCGGCAGATGTTCTCACCCGCATCGCCAACGCGGGCGTCCGTGAGGATCTGGACCGGGCGATCCGCGGCCGGCTCGGCGTGGAGACGCTGGCGGCGGCATGAGCGCCAAGCCCGCGACCGCCCGGGCCACGCCCGCGTGGGATGTGGAGCGGGTGCGACGGGATTTCCCGATTCTGGCCACCCGGGTCCACGGCAAGCCGCTCGTCTACCTGGACAACGGCGCGACCAGCCAGAAGCCGCAGGCCGTCATCGACGCCGTCAGCCACTACTACGAAACAGGGAACGCCAACGTCCACCGCGGCGTCTACGCGCTGAGCGAATCGGCGACGGCGGCGTACGAGGGGACCAGGAGCCGCGTCGCCCGGTTCGTCAACGCCCGCGAAGACCGTGAGATCATCTACGTCCGGGGCACCACGGAGGCGATCAACCTCGTGGCCTCGAGCTTCGGCAGGCTGAAGGTGAAGGCCGGCGACGAGATCCTGGTCTCCGCCATGGAGCACCATTCGAACATCGTCCCCTGGCAGATTCTGGCCGAGCAGACGGGTGCCCTCCTCAAGATCGTTCCCATGACTGACCGCGGCGAGCTCGTGATGGAGGAGTATCAGAAGCTCCTCACGCCCAGGGCGAGGATCGTCGCGGTCGCCCACATCTCCAACTCCCTCGGCACCATCAACCCGATCAAGGAGATGGTGGAGCGCGCGCACGCGATGGGAGTGCCGGTGCTGGTCGACGGCGCTCAGGGTGCGCCGCATCTCGTCGTGGACGTCCAGGATCTCGATTGCGATTTCTACACAGTGTCGGGCCACAAGATGTTCGGACCGACGGGCGTCGGCGTCCTGTACGGCAAGGCGGAGCATCTCGAAGCGATGCCCCCCTACCAGGGTGGCGGTGACATGATCCGGTCGGTGACCTTCGCCAAGACGACCTACGCTCCCATCCCCGCCAAGTTCGAGGCGGGCACGCCGGACATCGGCGGCGTCGTGGGGTTGGGTGCGGCGGTCGATTACCTGGGGACCCTCGATCGCAAGGCCGCCCTCGCACATGAGCAGGATCTGCTCGCATACGCTACGAAGCAACTGGGGACCGTATCGGGGCTCCGGATCGTCGGGACGGCCGCCCACAAGGCGAGCGTGATCTCATTCGTCCTGGACGGCATTCACGCGCACGACGTGGGGACCATCGTGGATCAAGCGGGGGTCGCGATCCGGACGGGTCATCACTGCACGCAGCCGGTGATGGAGTTTTTCCACGTGCCCGCCACCGCGCGGGCGTCCTTCGCCTTCTACAATACTCGAAAAGAGGTGGACGTTCTGGTCGAGGCCCTGAAGGGCGTCCGCAAGGTGTTCGGCTGATGGCGGACCTGACCGAGCTGTATCAACAGACGATCGTCGAGCACAACCGGAGCCCCCGGAACTTCAAGATGCTCGAGCACCCGACGCACCACGCCGATGGCAACAACCCCCTTTGTGGCGACCAGATCAGTCTCCAGTTGACAGTGGATGGTGACGTGATCAAGGAGGTGGGGTTCCAGGGCTCCGGGTGCGCCATCTCCCGGGCTTCAGCGTCCCTGATGACCTCGGCGGTGCTCGGAAAGTCGTCCCGGGAGGCCGAGCAGCTGTTCGAGGCTTTCCACGACATGGTGACGGGGGGGCCGAACGCGCCCGCCGATCCTGCGGCGCTGGGCAAGCTCGCGGCGTTCGCGGGGGTCAAGCAATTCCCTGCCCGCGTGAAGTGCGCGAACCTCGCCTGGCACACGTTGCACGCCGCCCTGCACTCTGACGGGACCCCCATCAGCACGGAGTAACCTCGAGGGCCGTTCTCTCGTAGAATTCGTGCGCCCGTCAGTTCTCTGACCCCTGACCCCTGACCCCCGGCACCTGACACCTATGTCCTCACCTGTCGTCCAGCTCGACCGCGTCACCAAACGTTTCGCCGGCCATGTGGCCGTCGACTCCCTGTCGTTACAGGTCCCCTCCGGGACGATCTTCGGTCTCCTCGGTCCCAACGGCGCCGGGAAGAGCACGTCGATCCGGATGCTGATGCACATCCATGTTCCGGACGAGGGATCGGTCCGGCTTTTCGGTGAGGACGGCAAGACCGGGCGCGACCAGAGTGCGCGCATCGGCTATCTGCCGGAGGAGCGGGGACTCTATCCCAAAATGCGAGTGCTCGATGTCCTCGTCTTCCTGGCCGAGATGAAGGGAGTGGAGCGGCGGAAGGCGCGGACGCTGGCGGTCGAGTGGCTCGAGCGGCTGGGGCTCTCCGACTGG
>DATBCM010000166.1:0-9487 GCA_036270455.1 Gemmatimonadales bacterium
CCTACCGACGGCTGATGTGCACCTGATCGTACCAGTAGTAGTCCGTCTCCGACTTGGTGTCGTTCACGCCACCCCACGTCGGCGAAATCTTGTACTCGAAGAGGCCGGCATCAGGGGGCGTCTGAATGTTCGCGTAGCTGCCCTGCAGCACGCCGTCGAGCCACCACTTCACCACGCCGTCCGCCGAGGTGGAGCTTGTGGCGTACTTGATGTACCACTCGATCTTGTGCCACTGACCAAGGGTGACGGGCGTGGCGTTCACGTTCGGTTTGAACCGGATCGAACCCGACGGGAACTCCTGCACCACATGCAGATAGTAAGGCGCCGGGCCGTACATCTGGATGTCGATGTTGTAGTTCGACGCCGTATACCAGAAGAGGATCTTGTTGACGTTCGAACTGGGGTGGTTCTCCCACGGGTTGCTCGGCTTCCACCAGAACCCGGTGAACGCTTCCTGGACCGGCGTGTGGTCCAAGTACTGGGTCGCGGGAGCGCTCCCACCGGCGAAGCCCTGGGGATACATGATCTGCAGGACGTTCGGGGCCGACGCCGGGGCGTTGGGATCCTGAGCGATGGTGCCGTTGCCCGCATCGTTCCAGATCGTCGTCCATCCACCGAAGTTCAAGGCGTCGAAGCCCCAGTCCGCGATGGTCGTAAAGCCGGCGGGCTCATTCGCCCATCCGCTCGGCGGGGGCGGCTGGGAGACCGAGACGTTCAGCGTCGCGGTCGCGTGCAGCGAGCCGTCGGTGGCCGTAACGGTGGTCGAACCCGCGGCGAGCGCGGTCACGATCCCTGTCAGGTTGCCGATCGTCCCCACCAGCAGGTTGCTGCTGGAGAACGTCACCGTCTCACCGGTCAGGACGTTGCCACTGGCGTCTTTGACGCTGGCCGTGAACAGCTGGCTAGCGCCGACCAGTACGCTCGCGTTGGAGGGGGTAATCGTGATGGTCGCCGGCGCACCGGGCGTCGAGCCCCCGGTCACCGTCACGGCTGCAGTACCACTCTTCCCAAGGCATGTGGCGCTGATCGTCGCCGAGCCCGCCCCCATCGCCTTCGCCATGCCGGTCGAATCGATGCTCACAATGGAGTTGCTGGAGCTGGACCAGGCCACCTTCTGACCCGTGACCGGATTGCCGGACGGGTCGGTGACCGCAGCGGAGAACTGTCCGGTCTGTCCGATGGAGCCCGAAATCGCGGTGGGAGATACCGTGACCGCGCCCACCACCATCTGCGCGACGGTGGCGGCGGTAGCGACGTTCGACAGGGCTCCGAATACTGCGTTCTGATTCAAGGTCCCCCGGAAGGCCACGACCTGAAATTGATACGACGTGCCCGCCGTCAACCCGCCGACGGCGCAGGAACGCTTGTTCCCGACCGTACTTCCGGCAAGGGGTGTGCCGCAGGTGCCCGACACGGGCGGCGCGGCCGTGCCCCAGGTGATGGTCCCGGGCGCGAAGCGCACTTCGTAGGACGCTGGTGCCCCCGTGCCGTCATTCACTTCCGTGAAGGAGAGGTTGACGGTGGAGTCCGTGGCCGCCGATGCGGACAGATCCGAGACCGCCGCAGGGGCCGTGATGGGGGTCCCAGCAGTGACCGCAACGGCCGCCGTTCCGTGGTAGCCCGAGCTCGTCGCCGTAACCGTCGCCGAGCCGGCGCCGATCCCGGTCGCGAGACCCGAGCCATTCACCTTGACGATCGTGGTGTCATTGGAGGACCAGGCCACGATGGCACCCGTCATCACCTGGCCGTACCCGTTCTTCACGACGGCGGTGAGCTGGCCGGTCTGGCCGACCGACCCGGAAAGGGCCGACGGGGTGACGGTGACGGTGCGGGCGTTGCGCGCGCTATCCTGTGCGGTGTTGGGCGAGGTAACAGCAGAATCGGTCGATGAACATGCGGCGAGGCCGAGGATCGAGAGAAGACCCACGAGCCGTATCCGCGATAGGCGATGCGACAGCTTGAATCCGTGCGGCATACTGGTGCTCCCGAAGCTGAGTGTTTTCGGGGAGCAACAGAAAGCCGCCAACGTCGATCCTTACTTCAGCACTCCGGATCGATACGCTGGCGGCTCGGCTGACATGGCGATTAGCTCGCCGTAGTCCCGTGGCTCTGCGTCACCGTCTTTCGACGGCTTTGCTCTGAGCAGCGATAGGGCGGCGGCTCTTGAACGCTCACCCCAGATGTCGTAGCGCGGGGGGTACATTCGACGCCTCGCATCAACGACGAGGCGAACATGGGGGGTGAGAAAATGATGCGCAATAGCTGCAATGTAAGTTGTTTATTTACAATGTGATAGCTTTTTTGATGCCAAGGCGGCGTGCAAAATAGGGCAAAACGAACCACCAGAATCACCAGTTTAGAAAGAAAGCAGACCCTCTCCCTCGAGGCTTGAAAGAAATGCATCGCCGCGATCCACCGCCTCAAGAATCTCTGGCCGCGCCGAGTGCATCAGCATCCACGGACCCTCACGCCGGCACGTGAGCCCCGATCGTCCGGCGTGACGAAGCAAGCCGGCCTCGAGCCGTCCCGTGATCGCGGCGAGCCCCTCGCGCCACGCGCGCGCGAACAGTTCCTGAAGCACGAGCTCGCGCGCGCCCTGCCGCGCGACGAAATGAACCACGCGCCCGACGCGCTCCGCATCCGCGTAATAGACATACCATCCGAGGATTTCCTCGCCCGCATCATCCCACAGCGCTGCACTCCGGATGTCACCCAGGCCGCGCTTGGTCACCAGCTGCTCGAAGATCCAGACCGCCGAGCGCGCGTCGTACTCGGGACGCAGGCTGACGCCCTGCAGCAGCTCGGGGAGCTGTTGCGCCAGGAGTTTGGGCGTCAGCGGTCCCCGACGTACTCCGCGTGGGGAGCTCCACCGTCGCCAGACCAGCCCGGCGACGAACCGTACCGGCGTTCGGATCGTCCGAGGCATGCGCATGAACGACAGCGTCCACTGCAGACTCGGAATCCGCGCGGTCCTGCCTCCCAGTTTTTCCCACAGCCGATGGCTCGCGTCGTTGGCCAGGTCGGCCAACGACAGGTCCTGCGCGCCCGCGAGGAAGTGTTTCAGGAGATGAAGCCCGGCAACGCCGCGATGATCGGGATGCACCATGAACTGCGTACCGACCGCAATCCGGATCCGCTGACCCTGAAATGAAGCCGGGCGCGGCACGACGCCCAGGAACCCCACCGGCCGTCCCGCATCCTCGTAGACCAGAGAGGGAGTGGAGTCGTCGCGCCAGGGGTTCCCCAGGAAGACCTGCTCGAAGTACTCGCCCATCTCCGGCTGGGGACGTTGGGCCTGGGCGAACGCGCGCGTCCGCAGATCGACGAGCGCAGGAATGTCTTCGGCCTTGAGCGGCCGGATGTGGCCCACGCTCAGGGCGCGGGCAGGGCCGTCGGCGTCATCCGGGCGGCCACGAACGCCGTGATGCTCCCCAGCGAGCGGAACTGGTCGATCTCGAGATCGTCCATCTCGACGTGCACGCCGTACTGCCGCTCCAGCCGGAGCAGGAGGTCCACCAACCCCACCGAGTCCAGCCGGCCGGTGCGGATCAGATCCGTCTCCCGGGATGGGACGTCCACGTGCAGGACGTCCATGAGCGTCTGAGCCAGCCGGTCCTCCAGATCTCGGGGCTCGGTCATCGCGTGGCGACCTCTTCGTGGGCGAACCGGTCCTTCAGGGAGCGGCGGTCGATCTTGCCGTTCGACGTCGCGGGAAGGGCGTCGAGCTCGAGCCACCGGGCCGGCAGCATGTATGACGGCAGAACATGGGACAGCGCCTCCCGCATGTCCGAAGGCGCGGGGCGCCGGCCCTTGAGCGGCACGTAGGCGCAGCAGATCACCGCGTCGAACAGGGCGCCCGGGGCCGCGACGACGGCGCACTCCCGCAGGATCCCCAGCGCGTGCAGGGCCGTCTCGATTTCACCGAGCTCGATGCGGTATCCGCGGGACTTGACCTGGTTGTCGGACCGGCCGCAGAACCGCACCAGCCCATCCTCCCCCATCACGGCGAGATCGCCCGTCCGGTAGATCCGGTCCTCCGGGTTCGAGGTGCGGGGACGGAGGGTGAACACCTCTTGGGTGCGCTCGCGGTCGCGCCAGTACCCTGGCGAGAGGCCCGCGCCGCCGATGTACAGATTCCCCTGCTCGCCCGCCGGTACCGGCCGACGGTGCTCGTCCAGCACCAGGAGCTCCTCGCCGCCGCAAGCCTGGCCGATCGGGATCACCTCGTCTTCCGACGCCGGACACTCGGGGATCGTGTAGTAGCTGGATGCAATGGTCGCCTCGGTAGGCCCATACAGGTTCGTGAACTGAGCCTGCGGCAACCGCTCCATCCAATGAATCAGCGACGGCGTGGGGAATACTTCCCCGCACCACATCAGCCGACGGAGCGAGGGGAAGTCCCCCTCCTTCACCGCATCGAACTTCGCCATGTAGTTGAGCACCGACGGCACCGAGAACCACTGCGTGAGCTCCGCGTCGCGGATCAACTTGGCGAGCCGGTGCGGCAGGAGGTTCAACTCCGGCGGGATCATCACCAGCTCGGCGCCTGCGGCAAAGGCCCCGAAGATGTCGAAGGTCGACAGGTCGAAATGGAGCGGCGAGTGTCCCGAGTTCCGGTCGGAGGGGCCGATGCCGAAGTACTCCACGGCCCACCGCACGAAGTGCCAGACATTCGAGTGGGTGATCACGACTCCCTTGGGAACCCCGGTGGAGCCGGATGTGAACAGGATATGGGCGGGATCCCGGGGCGACACTCGAGGGGCGACCCTGCCTTCGGGGGCGACCGCGAGATCCTCGGGGCCGAACATGACCGGGGTGACGGTCGGCGGAGCTCCACCGCCGAGCCAGCCCGTTCTCAGGATCCTGGCGCAGGGAGCCGGAAGGGCAGCCGCGAGCAAGTCCGCGAGTACGCCCGTGTCCCCCGCCCCGAGCAGCCACCGGTCGTCGCACTGTTCGAGGATCTTCGCGAGCCGGGCCACGGGGCTCGCCGTGTCCAGGGGCACGTAGATGGCTCCCACCTTCAACACGCCTAGCATCGCCACGACGGCTGCGGGGGACTTGGGGATAAGGAGGCCCACGCGATCACCCGGTTCGCACCCCGCCGCCGACAGCTGGTGGGCCAACCGGTTGCTCGCGCGCTCGAGCTCCCCGTAGGTCAGCCGGTTCTCTCCCAGCCGCACGGCCGGGGCGTCCGGACGCCGGTCCGCCTGAGCGCGGACCCAGTCCTGCAGGAGCTCGCTCATGCCGGCACCCGCTCGGTGGCGCGGAAGAAGGCGTGGCCGGTATGCTCGAGCTCCACCGGGCTCGCGGGGACGTCGAGGATCACGGTGCGATACCCCAGCGCCACGTACCGGGCCAGCTCGTCGGCCACGCGGTCGTAACTGCCGACGAGATAGGGGCAAAAGGTCTTGTAGTTCTCGAACGGGACCATCCAGTAGGGGCTCTGGTCCTCGGGCGGCACCTGACCCAGCTCCGAGAGCTGCTGGTGCCACTGCGAGTCCGACACCTTCATGGCCAGCTGATGCGTGAGCTGACCCTTGCGGTCTTCGGGGAAACGCGCACGCGCCACCGCCCACGCCTCGGCGGAGGTCTCCCGCGTCACGATCCCGACGCGGATGCCGAGCGCGGTGACTCCTTCCGGCGGAGGTTCCTGCTGGTCGGCGGGCTTCGGGTATTGCACGGCGAGCGCGCCGAGCTGACGCGCGGCGTCGAGTCCCGCGGGGGACGAGCCTGAGATCATCACTCCCGGAGCCAATTCCGGGGGCAACGGGGGGGCCAGCTTGAGGTTCGTCACCGCGTAGTGCCGGCCCGACCGCGTCACCGGCTCGCCTTTCAGGAGGTCCTGGATGATCGCGGTGTACTCAATGATGCGCGCGTAGCGCTCATCGTGGGGCGTCTGATCGTTGAGCGCGGTGAAGTCGTTCTTGAACCCGCCCGTCACCATGTTCAGATAGGTCCGGCGCCCGTAGAAGAACGCGAGGGACGTCACGATCTTCGCGACCGTGTAGGGGTGCATGTAGACCGGCTGGACCGCGACCAGCGGCGTCAGGCGTTGGGTCCCGGCTACGATCGCGTGCGCGACCGTCCACGGGTCCACCAAGCCGTTGTCGGTGTAGATGAGGATGCCCTCGCATCCGGCCGCCTCACTCCACGCCGCGACGTCGAGCACTTGCCTCAAATAGTGGCGTGGCTCGGCTGTATACGATGGCGGGCAAGTGGCGAACACCTGCAGCCCAGCTCCAGACAGAACGTGCCGCATCGAGGCTCCTGAAGGCGTCTCACGTTCGATCTTGCAAGAAGTGGACTCTCTTATCTCCACCCTGGTCCGGGCCGTTAGTCCGGCGGAGTCGTATTCATCACAACGCGGGTGACGCGCGGCCGCTTCGCTCGGCGGGCTGACCCTGCCCCGTACGCTTCTTGCCCCCGGAAAGCCTGCCCCGGACACTTCCCCACCGCGGGCCTGGGACAGGGATTCCGTGAACATTCTAGGGATCAGTGGCGTGGAGGGAGCAGTTCCCTTCGCACGGGCGCAATCGCCCGATCTGGACGAACGGGAGTACCGGATGGCCCAGGGGTTTGACGCCGCCGCGGCCCTGGTGATGGATGGACAGATCGTCGCGGCGGTGGCCGAGGAGCGGATCGACCGCAAGAAGCACAGTGCGGCATTCCCCAAGGGCGCGATCGCGTCGTGCCTCTCGCAGGCGGGGATCACGCTCGACGCCGTGGACGAAATTGCCCACGGGTTCGACTACGACCCCTACCGCGCGCTGTACGCGCTCGACCCCGTGTCGGCGGCCTTGCACCGGGAGGTCTACTCCCGCGAGGCGCTCCTGGCCCAGGTCCGCCGGCATCTGCCCGGGTTCCCCGAGCAACGGATTCTGCACGTGGACCATCACCAGGCCCACGCCGCCAGTGCGCTCTACTCGTCGGGATGGTCGGACGCCCTGGTGGTCGTGGTGGACGGATTGGGGGAAGCTCACGGCGCGACGGTGCACCAGGCCAAGGGCGGTCAACTGCGCCGGCTCCTCCGCGTTTCGGCTCGCGACTCGATCGGGATTCTCTACTCCCTGGTGACCTTCCATCTGGGATTCGACTTCAATGCCGACGAGTACAAGATCATGGGCCTCGCTCCCTATGGAGACCCGGCGCGCTTCCGTGCGTTCTTCGAGCGCGAAGTGCGTCTCCTGCCGGACGGCAGCATCGAGATTCCCCTGCTCCACCTGAACCAG
Source organism: Gemmatimonadales bacterium (assembly GCA_036270455.1). Lineage (GTDB taxonomy): Bacteria > Gemmatimonadota > Gemmatimonadetes > Gemmatimonadales > GWC2-71-9 > 40CM-2-70-7. The sequence continues at coordinate 7,230 of DATBCM010000166.1, forward strand.
ACGGCAGAGGACCGGCGACGGTACCGCGCCAGCCGGCAGGTGCTCTGCTCCCAGCTCGGTCCCGCACGCCAGCCCGACGATCCGATCACCGAACGGGACCGCGACGTCGCCGCTGCACTTCAGGAAACGCTCGACCGCGTGATGCTCCATCTCTGCGGGCGCGCTGCTCAGGCGTCAGGCACCCGGCGCCTCGCGCTGGCGGGGGGGGTGGCGCTGAACTGCACCGCCAACGGGAAGCTCCTGGCGTCCGGCCTCTTCGACGACGTCTACGTTCAGCCGGCATCCGGTGACGATGGCTCGGCCCTCGGTGCCGCACTGCACCAGGCGCAGGTGCACGGAGAAGTCACGAACGTTCGGATGCGAGTTCCCTTCCTTGGGCCCGCGCCTTCCTCCGCGGCGATCGAAGGGGCACTGCAGACCGCGGCCGGGCGGCTGAGTGTGCGATGCTTCGATTCGCTGGAGGAGACATGTCAGGTGGCAGCCCAGTTGATCGCCGCGGGCCGGGTGGTGGCCTGGTACCGGGGACGGATGGAGTTCGGGCCGCGGGCGCTTGGGAATCGGAGTATTCTCGCGGACCCCGGACACCCGGAGATGCGGGACCGGATCAACGCGATGGTGAAAATGCGGGAGGCGTTCCGGCCCTTTGCGCCCGCTGTGACTCTGGAGCACGTGGACCGGTATTTCGACGTCCCGGCCGGCACGGAGCTGCCCTACATGATCATGGTGGTGCCGGTGCGGCAGGAGTGGCGCCCCCGTCTGCCCGCGGTGACGCACGTAGACGGCTCGGCGCGTGTCCAAACGGTGGCGGCGAAGGACAATCCCGACTTCCACGCCCTGTTGCGCGCCGTGGGTCAGACGACGGGTCGGGAGATGGTGCTCAACACGAGCTTCAATGTGAAAGGCCAGCCGATCGTCAACACACCCCAGGAAGCGATCGACACGTTCCTGGGGACCGGCATCGACCATCTGTTCCTGGGGAACCATCTGGTCAGTCGTTGGGGGGATTGACCTCCAGGCGCTCGGCGATGACGACGGCGGCGGCGAACGAGCCTTCGTGTGTGAGCGTGAGGTGCAGGTGGTCGATGCCGAGCTCGCGCGCGCGTGCCTGAGCGCCGCCGGACAGGTGGAGCCGTGGCACGGTTCCGTTCTGGCTCACCACCTCGACCTGGGCGAAGGAGATTCCGGGACCCCACCCAGTCCCCAGCGCCTTGAGGCACGCCTCTTTCGCGGCGAGGCGAGCGGCGAGCGCCTGCGCTCGGTCGGCCCGCTCGGCGCAGGCGTCGCGTTCAGCCTGGGTAAAAACCCGGGTCTCGAAGGCGTCGTCAGTGGCGAGCAGTATTCCAATCCGCGCCACTGACACGAGATCGAACCCCAGCCCGACGATCATGAGCTAGTTACCGCTGATGTGTACGTGATCGACCCAATAGAAGTCCGTCTCATTCTTGACGTCCTCTATACCACCCCACACCGGCGCGATCTTGTACGCCGTCAACCCCTCAGGCGGAAACACGAGATTCTCGTAGTCACCCACCAGGGTCCCGTCGATCCACCACCGGCAGACTCCGTTTGCCGTGCTGGCATCGGTGCTGTAGACCAACTGCCACTCGATCTGGTGCCAGGCGCCCAGCTGTACGGGCACCGTGGCCACATTGGGCGTCAGCCAAATTCCGGCGGACGTCGAGAACTGGGGAAAGACGCGCAGCTCGAATGGTCCCCCGATGGGTCCGTACATCACCATGGTGATGCTGCCGTGCGCGTCCGTGAAAGCGTACTGGATCTTGTTCGAGCCCGTGAAGTGCCCTTGCCACGGGTTGCTCGGCTTCCACCACATCCCGACGAAGAGATTGTGCTGGCCCGTCAAAGGATACTCCATCGTCCCGGGCGCGACGCCACCTGCCATCCCCGTCGGATAGGTGAACTGCAGGACGAAGGGCGGCGATTCGGGAGCCGAGGGGTCGAGAGTGATCAGCGCGGTCCCGAACTCGAGAACCCACTTCAGAGGAGAAAGAATGCTCCAGGGCTCGTCGGCGACCAGCCTGTACGACGAGGGTTCGTGGGGCCACACACCGGGGGGCGGTGCTGACACCACCGTGATTGCCGATGTCCCGTTGGTCCCTCCGCTCGTCGCCGTGACGACCGCACTCCCCGGGGCCAGGGCGCTCACCACGCCCGCCTCTGACACGCCTGCAGCGGTAGGTGCGGACGAGGACCAGGTGACCGACCGGTTCAAAGTGTCCCCTTTCGTGCTCAGCACGACC
>DATBCM010000167.1:0-2100 GCA_036270455.1 Gemmatimonadales bacterium
GATCGTCCGCAGGGCCCGGGCGGCGCGCCGCCGCGTGGCTGTGGTGGCGGGCCGGGCCGCCGCCCAGATCGGGATCACCGTCGTAAGTGGAAACGGCAGGATGCTCGCTCAGGCCGACATTGAAGCGCTGGGGGAGCAGGCGGCGCGGGAGGCGTTCGGGTTGCCCGCGTCCTAAGGCGTTCCTATCTTCCGCCCCCTATGTCCCCTGTTGACAAGACGATGGACAAGCTCGTGTCGCTGGCCAAGCGCCGCGGCTTTGTATTTCAATCCTCCGAGATCTACGGCGGCCTGGGCTCCGTGTGGGATTACGGCCCCCTGGGCGTCGAACTGAAAAAGAACATCACGGAGCGCTGGTGGCGCTCCATGGTGCACGAGCGCGATGACATCGAGGGGCTCGACGCCGCGATCCTGATGCATCCCAAGGTGTGGGAAGCGTCGGGCCACATCGCGGGGTTCACCGATCCCCTAGTCGACTGCAAGCAGTGCAAGAACCGGTTCCGCGCCGATGATCCGCGCATCAAGGGCACGCCGGGGACGCCCGAAGTCACGTGCCCCGCGTGCGGCAACAAGGGCACGCTGACGGCGCCGCGGCAATTCAACCTGATGTTCAAGACGTTCATGGGGCCCGTCGAGGAATCGGCGGCCGTGGTCTACCTGCGTCCGGAGACGGCGCAGGGGATCTACGTGAACTATCTCAACGTCCAGCAATCCTCGCGGCAGAAGGTGCCGTTCGGCATCGCCCAGATCGGCAAGGCGTTCCGCAACGAGATCACACCCGGGAACTTCACGTTCCGGACCCGTGAGTTCGAGCAGATGGAAATGCAGTTCTTCGTGAAGCCCGGGGAAGACCCCAAGTGGTTCGAGTACTGGAAGGCCGAGCGGATGAAGTGGGTGCAGGCGCTGGGAATCAAGCCTGAGAAACTGCGCTTCCACCAGCACGGCAAGGACGAGCTGGCGCACTACGCCAAGGACGCCTACGACATCCAGTACGAGTTCCCGTTCGGCTGGCAGGAGTTCGAAGGCATCCACAACCGGACCGACTTCGATCTGTCCCGGCACCAGGAGTATTCGGGAAAGAAGCTCGACTACCTGGATCCGGCGACGAACGAAAAGTTCGTCCCCTACGTGGTGGAGACGTCGGCGGGGGCCGACCGGACGACGCTGGTGGTGTTGGTCGACGCCTACACCGAGGAACAAGTAGAAGGTGAGACCCGCGTGGTCCTCCGCCTCCATCCGGCCCTGGCGCCCCTCAAGGCGGCGGTGTTTCCGCTCGTGAACAAGGAGGGCATGCCGGAGCTCGCGAAGCGGATCTTCGACGACCTGCGCGGTTCGTTGAAGGTGTTACGATGACGGCGGGTCCATCGGCCGCCGGTACCGCCGGCAGGATGAGGCGGGGACGCCCTTCGGTGTCACCATCGACGGACAATCGGTGCAGGATCAGACCGTCACGGTGCGGGACCGGGATACCCTCAAGCAGGACCGGGTCGCGGCCGCGCAGCTCGAGTCCTACCTCCGGGAGCGCATCCACCCCCGTGGCGGGTGAACCTCGCCGGCCGCGACAGGTCTTCGTCGACACGAAGGACCTGATCTTCCGGTCCAAAGTTCGGACCATCGTCGCTTCCGCCGGCGATCACGTGACCACCAACCCGTCGGCGTGCGACCTCGCCGTCATCGAGCTGGATCCAGCGACCAACGTGGAGCCACTGCGCCCGTTCGTGGAACGGGGCACGCGGGTGCTGGCGTTCGCGTCCCACGTCCAGGCTGAGCTGTTGCGTCAGGCGCGGGACCTGGGGGCCGAGGCGGTACCCAACTCCGGGGTGGAGACGCGCCTGCGGGCTCTGCTTACGCCGTGACGCCCTCCGGCTATCTTTGACCCCATGACCCATTCGACGACGGTCGCGCTGGAGCCCGACGACATCCTCACCCGCGCCAAGCGCTTCTTCGCGGACCGCGTGCCTGCCTCCTCGGCGTTTCTCGAGAAGGAAGGACCGGGATTCGTGGTCCTGCGCGGCCAGGGGGGAGAGGAGATCGTGATTCGCGCGTCCCAGGCTGACGGGGGCTCCGCGGTCCGTGCCTCGACACTTTTCTTTGACCAGGCGT
>DATBCM010000168.1:0-2265 GCA_036270455.1 Gemmatimonadales bacterium
CGTCACGCCGTGGTCGTCGGGGGGAGCCTGGCCGGGATGCTGGCGGCCCGGGTCCTGTCCGACCACTTCGACGTCGTCACGCTGCTGGAGCGCGACCGCTTCCCGGAAACCCCGGCCGCCCGCAAGGGGCTGCCGCAGGGCCGGCACGTGCACGGCCTACTGGAGCGCGGCCGCCAGACCCTGGAGCGGCTCCTCCCGGGCCTGACCGGGGAGCTGGTGCGGGCCTGCGCGGAGCCGCTGGACTTTACCCGGGACTTCGCCTGGATGAGCCCCTGCGGCTGGTACGTCCGATTTCCTGGCGATCTCCTGTCGCTCGGCTGCACCCGCGACCTGATCGACTGGGGCGTCCGCGGCCGGGTCTCCGCCCCCCCCAACGTCCGCATCCGGCAAGGGGCCAACGTCGCCGGCCTGAGCCGCGGGCCGCGAGAGGCCCGCGTCGCCGGTGTCTGGCTCCGGTCCCGTGCGGCTGAAGACGAAGTTGATTACCGTGGGGCGGAGCTCGCCGCCGACCTGGTGGTGGTGGCCGACGGCCGCAACTCCCGCCTCCCCGACTGGCTGAATGCGCTGGGGTACGAGGTTCCGGGGGAGACGGTGATCAACTCCTTCCAGGGTTACGCCTCGCGGCTCTACCGCTTGCCCGCGGAGCTCGCGTCCGACTGGAAGCGCTTGTACATCCAGCAGGCCCCGCCGGACGACCCGCGCGGGGGCCTCGTCGTCCCGGTCGAGGGGGGGCGCTGGCTCGTCTCGCTGCTCGGCGGCGACGGCGACTACCCGCCCACCGACGAGGCCGGCTTCCTCGCCTTCGCCCGCAGCCTGCGGAGCCCGGTGCTCTACGAGGCGATCGCGGCGGCCGAGCCGTTGACCCCCATCGCCGGCCATCGCGCGACCGAGAACCGCCTGCGGCACTACGACCGCCTCGAGGGCTTCCCCGATGGGGTCGTGGCCCTGGGCGACGCCGTTTGCGCGTTCAACCCGGTCTACGCCCAGGGGATGACCGCCGCGGCGCTGGGAGCCGAAGTCCTGGACCGCTGGTTGCGAGAGGAGTTGTCGTACCGCGGTCCGGGTCGAAGTCGCGTCTTCCAGCGTTGTCTGGCCCGTGCGACCGCCGCCGCTTGGAAGCTCTCCGCGGGCGCGGACTACGGCTTCCGGACCACGCAGGGGCCGCCCCAGGGTCGGATCGCGCGACTGACGGGCTGTTACTTCGCCGCGGTGATGCGGGCCGCCACGAGGCGGCCGTGGGTCCGGCGACGGCTGGCGGAGGTGACCCACCTGCTCCGCCCCCCGTCGGCGCTGTTCGGCCCCGGCGTCCTGGCCCGCCTGGCGTGGGACTGGGTCGCGAGCAAGTTCGGCGCGGGCTCCCGGAGGGGCGGGCCGGCCCGGGAGGGGACGGAGGCGGTTGGCGACCGCCGCGATGGAGTCGAACTTTCTCCCGAGTGGACCATCGAGGAAGGGAGTCGAGCATGAGCGAAACGCACACGGGGCTGCAACTCGGCGTGAAGCGAACCACAGCCGGTGGTGGCGCGGACTCCGAAGCTCGACGAGCCAGTCACCTCGCTGGCGATCACAGACGACACCGAGATCATGAGCACGACGAAGAGTTGGGAACTTTTGTGCCTCCCCCGCCGGTCAACGGTGTACTGATCGACCCGTTTTTCGACCGCTGTCCTGCCTGAGGATACCGTCAGGCATGGCTTGCGGCTGGCGAAACCAGGTGGGGAGGTAACCGCCTGGCCGGGCATCCGGAGGCCCTGGGGCTCCCGCCTGACGAGAGCGGCACGGCGCTTGCTTTGAGTTCCTGGTTGCATCCCGAACCAATGCCCGCGTGCCGGAGTTGATGGGGAGCACCTGCGACACAAGGCCGCGATGGTCCAGAATCGTCAGAGAGGCACAACTGATGCCAGAGGAAGAACCGATGCACGCCAGCCCGATCGGGCCCCTGGACTGGCTCAAGGGCATCCCGTTCGAGCCGGCCGCGTGGAGCGACGGGCTGGGGTGGGTCGGCCTGGAGGCGACGCGCTTCCGTGCGGCGCCTGACTCCGAACTCAACCAGCCCGCCATCAGCCACCACCGGCTCTTCCTTGTCACCAGGCCGCCGGAGACGATGGACCTGCGGTATGAGGGGGTGAGGCGACACGTGCCGCCTCCCGTCGGAACGGTCTCGCTGGTGCCGGCCGGCAGCCCGGCCCTGTGGCGCTGGAGCGGCCCCAAGGACACGCTCAACATCTACCTGGAGCCGAAGTTGCTCGCGCGGGTCGCCGCGCAGGC
>DATBCM010000169.1:0-2032 GCA_036270455.1 Gemmatimonadales bacterium
GGAACACCACCATCCCAACCAAAAAGTCGGAGGTGTTCTCGACGGCCGAGGATACGCAGACCACCGTGGAAATCCACGTGTTGCAGGGCGAACGGCAGATGGCGCGCGACAACCGCACCATCGGCAAGTTCCAGCTCACGGGGATTCCGCCCGCTCCGCGCGGAGTGCCGCAGGTCGAAGTGACGTTCGACATCGACGCAAACGGCATTCTGCACGTGTCGGCGAAGGACAAGGCGACCGGCAAGGAGCAGAAGATCCGGATCGAAGCCTCGTCCGGGCTCGGTGACAAAGACATCGACAAGATGGTCAAGGAAGCGGAGGCGCACGCGGCGGAGGACAAGGACCGCCGTGAGGAGATCGAGCGGCGCAACCGGCTCGACTCGATGGTGTACGAAGTCGAGAAGAACGCCAAGGAGTGGGCCGACAAGCTGGACGCGGGCCTGAAGACCCGGCTGGACCAGGCGGTGGAAGGCGCCAAGCAGGCGCTGCGGGCCGGAGACGCCGCCGGGATCGGCAAAGCGCTCGAGGAGCTGCAGCAGGCCTATTCGGCCGCGGGCGCGTCCCTGTACCAGCAGTCGCGGGGCGCCGATCCGAGCGCCACGGCAGGCGCCGACGCGGGTGCCCAGGCGAACGCCGGCGGAACCGAAACCAAGCAGGAGAACGTGGTCGACGCCGACTACGAGATCGTGGACGACGACAAGAACAAGAAGTGATCAACCCTTAACGCAAAGCGAGACGGCGATGTCGGTACGTACGCGGGATTGGCTGAAGTTCGTATCACTGGTGGGCGTGGCGTTCGTGTTCGGACTGCTGTTCGCGTCGGCCCTGAACCTGACGCCCAAGAGCACGGCGGGGGTGCTGCCGACGCTCCAGACTGCGGCGCAGGCGCCGATCCCGGCGGCCAAACCGGCCGCGCAGCTGGGGGACGCCTTCGTCGCCGTCTCGAACCGGGTCCGGCCCGCGGTGGTCTTCGTGTCGTCGGCCCGCACCGAGCGGGCGGACAACTCGCAGGTTCCCGCCCCCTTCCGCGACTTCTTCCAGACGCCCGGCCAACCGCGGCGTCCGCAGGTGGAAGAGGGCTCGGGCACCGGCTTCATCGTTTCGAATGACGGCTACATCCTCACCAACAACCACGTGGTCGCCGGCGCGGACCGCGTAAACGTCAAGCTGTTCGACAAGCGCGAATTCAAGAACGTACGCGTGGTGGGCACCGATCCGCAGACCGACGTCGCCGTCTTGAAGATCGACGCCGCCAATCTCCCCACGGTGACGCTCGGCAACTCGGATTCCACGAACATCGGTGAGTGGGTCCTGGCGGTCGGCAATCCGCTGGGCGAGGAGTTCGACTTCACCGTCACCGCCGGCATCGTCAGCGCCAAGGGGCGCCCCCTGCTCGGCCTCGCGCGCGGCGGCCTCCAGATTCAGGACTTCATTCAGACCGACGCGGCCATCAATCCCGGGAATTCCGGTGGCCCGCTCGTGAACATCCGGGGCCAGGTGATCGGCATCAACTCGGCCATCGCCTCCGGCACCGGCTATTACACGGGGTACGGGTTCGCCATTCCCATCAACCTGGTCCGCACCGTGTTCGATCAGCTGGCCACGACGGGCCATGTGACGCGTTCGGTCATCGGCATCAGTGTGACGGACGCGGGGGAAGCGGACGCCAAGGCGGTCGGTTTGCCCGACAGCGACATCCACGGCGTGGTGGTGGACGATTACACGGGCGACCCCTCGCCGGCCAAGGACGCGGGGATCGAGCAGGGAGACGTCATCACCGCGCTCGACGGTCAGCCCGTGAGCTACACGGCCCAGCTGCAGCAGATCATCGGGTTCAAGAAGCCCGGAGACAAGGTGGCGGTGACCTTCTGGCGGCAAGGTGCCGGGCAGAAGACCATCTCGGTGCGGGTGATGGGCGCGACGGCCGACATGGACAAGACGGTGGCCCGGAGCAAGGGGAATGACTCAGCTGAGCCGACCTCTACGCCCAAGAGCACCACGCGGGCCCTCGGGATCGGCGTTCAGCCGCTCA
>DATBCM010000170.1:0-6172 GCA_036270455.1 Gemmatimonadales bacterium
CCATCCTCGAGCGCGCGGCCGAGGTCCTCGGTCGCCCCTACGACCGGGGTCCGGCGGGTGCGCCGTACCGCGTCCTGGCCGACCACGCCCGCGCCGTGACGTTCCTCCTGGCCGACGGGGTGGCGCCGTCCTCCGACGGGCGCGGCTACGTGCTGCGCCGGATTCTCCGCCGCGGCGTCCGGTACGCCTGGCAGGCCGGGCGTGCGGAGCCGACGCTCGCGCTCCTGGCGGAGCGGGTGATCGAGGCGATGGGGGACGTGTATCCGGATCTGACGTCCAAGAAGGGCGAGATCTTGCGCGCCACACGCGCGGAAGAGGAGCGCTTCCTCGAGACCATCGAGGGCGGCATGCGCCGGCTCGACGAGCTGACGTCCGCCCAGACCATCTCGGGAGAAGACGCGTTCAAGCTCTACGACACCTACGGCTTCCCCCTCGACCTCACCCAGGTCATCGCGACCGAACGCCAGCAGGCGGTGGACGTCGAGGGATTCGAGCATGCGCTGGCGCAGCAGCGGCGGCGGTCGCGGGCGGCGCGCGTCTCGATGACGGCCGCGATGACGCAGGCGGGGAAGCGCGGGGAATGGGTCGACGTGCGGCCGGAAGGCCGGCAGCGCTTCATCGGCTACGAGCAGACCGCTTCGGAAACGGACCTGTTGGCGTTCCGGCAGACCGGTGAGCTGGTCGAGCTCGTCCTCCAGGACAATCCGTTCTATGCCGAGTCGGGCGGCCAGGTCTCGGACACCGGCGTCGTGAAGGGCGACGGTTGGGAGCTGACCGTCGAAGACGTGGTGAAGGAGAACGGCAAGAGCGCCGTGGTCGGCCGGTTCGGAGACACCTTCGAGCCGACTCCCGTGCGCGCGCACGTGAACGAAGCCCGGCGCCGCAACATCGAGCGCAACCACACCGGCACGCACCTGGTGCACGCGGCGCTGCGGAAGGTGCTCGGCACGCATGTGCGTCAGCGCGGGTCCCTGGTGGCCCCGGAGCGGCTGCGCTTCGACTTCAGCCACCACGGCCCCATCGACGACCGGACGCTCGCGAACATCGAAGAAGAGGTGAACGGACGGATCTGGGAGAACCTGACGGTCACCACGCGGGAGATGGCTCGGGACGAGGCGATCGCCCAGGGGGCCATGGCTTTGTTCGGCGAGAAGTACGGCGAGCGGGTTCGCGTCGTGGACATCGGGGACGGCGTCTCCCTCGAGCTGTGTGGCGGGACGCACGTGCCCTCGACCGGGCAGATCGCGCTCTTCCGGTTCACGCACGAGACCGGGGCCGAGGCCGGGGTCCGCCGGATCGAAGCGATTACGGGACCTTCCGCGTACCGGCACGGGCGGGAGATCGAGGAAAGGCTTGGGGGTGCGGCACGGCTCCTCAAAGCCCCGCCGGAGCACGTCGAGAAGCGGATCGAAGCTCTGATCGAAGAAAACAGGAAGCAGAAGCGGCAGATCGAGGACTGGCTGAGCAAGGGAAGCGGGTCGCTGGAAGCGGCAAGCGTCACGGTGATCGGCGATGTCGAACTCACCCTCGGGGACTCGGATCTCGAAGACCGTGACCAGATCGCCCTCGTGATGGACGCCTTCCGCCAGGGACGTTCGCGGGCGATATCTGTGCTCTTCACGCGGGGCGAACGCCCGGGGATCCACGTGGCCGTAACGGACGATCTGGTGGCGAAAGGGATCCAGGCCGGCAAGCTCGCCGGGGCGATCGCCGCGGTCAGCGGGGGCAAGGGTGGGGGACGTCCGCACTTCGCGTCGGCGGGTGCCGGGGACCCGGCCCGTCTCGATGCCGCGCGCGAGCAGACCCCCGCCATCGTCAAGGGAGCGCTCGGCTGAGCGCCGACTCCCTGTCGGCCTGGCTCTCGGGACGGCGGCCCGTGCCCCCGCAGGCGCTCGCCCTCCGGCTCGCGGAGACGGTCGGCGCCGACACCGGAGCTTCCCCGGTGGCGCTTGCCGCGCTCGGCGCACACCTGCTGGACCGGGTCGCCGCCGCCACCACGCAGGACCGCCGCCAGGCGCTCGACCTGCTGGCGGCCGACGCCCTCGTCACCTACGCCTTTGAAGCGCAGGCGGAAACTGACGTGCGGGGGCTGACGTCCCTCGCCGAGCGGATCAGCCGCGAGGAAGGATGGGGAGCATGAAAGATCTGCTCTCGCGCCGTCCTGGTATCCTCATCCTGGTCGATCCCAGCCGCACCCCGGCCGCGGAGGCCACGCGCGTCGCGCGCGCGGCGCACCAGGCCGGCGCCGCCGGCGTGATGATCGGGTCATCCTATGACGGCACCCGGGAGACGCATCAAGTCGCGCGCGCGCTGCGCGAGGGAGCCTCCGAGCTTCCGGTGGCGCTTTTTCCCGGGTCGGCGATGCAGCTCACCGAGCACGTCGATCTGGTCCTCTTCCTCTCCCTGATCTCGGGCCGCAATGCGCAGTACCTCATCGAAGAGCATGTCCGCTCGGTGCCGTTCTTCCAGCGGCATCAGGTGCCCGCGCTCTCGACCGGGTACATCCTGATCGACGGCGGCCGCGTCACGAGCGTCGAAGCGGTGAGCCAGACGCGGCCCCTCCCGGCCGACAAGCCGGAGCTCGCCGCGGCGCACGCGCTGGCGGCGCGCATGATCGGCATGCGCGCGGTCTACCTGGACGCGGGAAGTGGAGCCGCCCATCCGGTGCCTCCCGTGGTGGTGGCCGCCTGCCGCGCGGCGATCTCACCGGACGTGACGCTCTTCGTCGGCGGCGGGATCACGACGCCGGCGGAAGCCGGAGCGGCGCGGAAGGCGGGAGCGGATTTCGTGGTCATCGGAACGGCGGTCGAGCAGGGGAGCGACGAGAGCTGGCGGGCGCAGATCGAATCCTTCGTGCGGGCCGTGACCTCATGAACCCCACCGAACGGATTCGCGCCTCCCTCGGACGGCTCTCGGCGCTGGCCGAGCGCGTCGCGTCGGAACAGGCGAGCGCGGTGGCCGACCTGGCGACGCGGTATGAGACGGTGCTGCGCGCCGGCGGGACCCTCTTCTTCGCCGGGAACGGCGGCAGCGCCGCCGATGCCCAGCACATCGCCGCTGAGTACGTCGTGCGCTATCAGACCACCCGGCCGGGACTCTCGGCGATGGCGCTCACCACCGATACGTCCGTGCTCACGGCGTGCGCGAACGATCTGGGGTTCGATGAGGTGTTCGCCCGTCAGGTCGAGTCGCTGGCTCGACCCGGTGATCTCCTGGTGCTGCACTCGACCTCGGGGGAGAGTCCGAACGTCATTCGCGCGGCGCAGTCGGCCAAGGCCCGGGGCGTTCCGATCGTGGCCTTTCTCGGGAAGTCGGGCGGACCCCTCAAGGCACTGGCCGATGTCGCCCTCGTGGTGCCGGCGGATGAAACGGCCCGGATCCAGGAGCTGCACCTCGCCCTCGAGCACATCATCTGTGACATCGTCGAAGAGAGGATGAAAGGCTGATCGAGCTGCAGGGCAAGCGCGCCTTCATCACGGGAGGGACCCGGGGGATCGGGCTCGCGACCGCCGCATTGCTGGTGCGGTCGGGGGCCCGCGTCGCGCTGGGGTACCGCTCCCGCCGGGCCGACGCGGATGCCGCGGTCGCGAAGCTGGGATCGGCGGCGGTGGCGATCGCCGGAGATCTGGGCGTGCCGGCGGCCGCGCGGACCGCGGTCGATGAGGCAGCCCGTCTGCTGGGGGGACTCGACATCCTCGTCGTGAACCACGGGGTGTGGCCGCCCCAGGACGTTCCCCTGACCCAGATGACCGATGCGCAATGGGAGTCGACGCGCCAGGCCAACTACGATTCAGCCTTCTACCTCTGCCGCGCGGCTATTCCGTATCTGCCCGCCGGTGGGAAGATCGTGCTGGTGTCCTCGACGGCGGGCCAGCGCGGGGAAGCCTTCCACGCCGACTACGGGGCCGCCCGGGGTGGCGTCATCGCCTTCACCAAATCGCTCGCCGTGGAGCTCGCCCCGGGGATCAACGTCAATTGTGTCGCCCCCGGGTGGGTCGATACCGAGATGGCGGCGATCCCCTACGCGCGGGACGGCGGGAAGGGCCGGCGGGACATCGAGGCCGGCATCCCCCTCAAGCGGGTCGCGTCGGCCGAGGATGTCGCCGGCCCGATCGTGTTCCTGTGCTCGAACCTCGCGCGCCACATCACCGGAGAGATTCTGAACGTGAACGGCGGCTCCGTGCTATGCGGATAGCAAGAACGCGGAAGTCGGAGGTCGGAACGCGGAACGTAGGTTCCGCCTTCCGCGTTCCCCGTTCCGAGTTCACCGCATGACGTTTCCCACCCGAATCTCCATCCCTGATGCGGTCTTGCGGATTGCGACCAAGCTCGAGGAAGCGGGATTCGAGACCTGGTGCGTCGGCGGCGCCGTGCGGGACACGCTCCTGGGGCTTCCGCATCACGACTTCGACCTGACCACTGCCGCCCATCCCGAAAAAGTGCGTGAGCTCTTCCGCCGGACGGTGCCGGTAGGGATCGAGCACGGGACCGTCGCGGTGCTGGATGGGAAGGGCCAGCCCCACGAAGTCACGACGTTCCGCAAAGACATCAAGACCGACGGCCGCCACGCGGTGGTGGAGTTCGGCGCGTCGCTGATGGATGACCTGGCGCGGCGGGACTTCACAATCAACGCCATCGCGTATCACCCGCTGAAACAGGAGTGGCGCGACCCCTTCGATGGCCGGGCCGACCTCGATGCGCACGTGATCCGGGCGGTGGGTGACGCCAACTGGCGCTTCCAGGAGGATTACCTCCGCATCCTCCGGGCCCTGCGGTTCAGCGCCCGGTTCGAGTTCCGCATTCACCCCCGCACGCTCGAAGCCGCCAAGGCCAACGCGCAGGGGCTGTCGCAGCTCTCGGCGGAGCGGGTGCGGGACGAGTGGTGGAAGGGCATCGCGACCGCCAAGCGGTTGTCGAAGCTGCTCGGCTTGTGGCGCGATGTGGGCGCCGCGCGCATCTGGCTGCCCGAGCTGGCCAAGCCGGGGATGGGCATCGGCGACGCGAAGGTCGACAAACTCGCGCGCGATCCGGTGGTGGTCTCGAGCCTGCTGGCCTCCGATCCACCCTCACTCTTGACGAGACTCAAGTGCTCGACCCGGGACATCGAGCGGGCGCGCGCGATCCGTGATTGGCGCGAGAAGTACCCCGATCCCAGGCACATTCCCGAAGTCCGGAAGTGGCTCTCCAAGACAGGCTCCTCAGCCGACGACCTCCTCGCGCTGATTCCGGGGATCGATCCCTCGCGGGCCGAGACGACGCTGACGCGGCTGGCGGAGGTCGTGCGGTCCATCCGCGACGCGGGAGACCCGCTGTCGCTCGCCGACCTGTCCGTGAAGGGCGATGACTTGCTCGCCGCCGGCGTGCGGCCCGGCCCGGAAGTCGGCGAGATGCTGGCCCACCTGCTCGACGCCGTGCTCGAAGATCCCACCCGCAACACGCGCGACCAGCTGCTGCAGCGGGTGGGCTCCCGTGGGTGAGGCCCTCGGCTATGCTGCGGTAGCGGCGCTGGGCAACGTGGCGGGTGCTCTCGCCGTCACCCGGCACGCCGCCCGGAGCCTCAAGGTCATCGAGCATGGCGTCGCCTTCGGCGCCGGGTTCATGCTCGCCGTGGCCCTCGTGGACGTGATCCCGGAAGCGTTCGCGCGCTCAGGCACCCTGGCCATGCCGTTGGTCCTCGCGGGGTATCTCGCGGTCCATCTCACGCAGCATACGGTCACCCCGCATTTCCATTTCGGCGAGGAAACCCACCACGTGCACGCGGTGGCCGGGACGAGCGCGCTGGTGGGGCTCCTGCTGCACACGCTCTTCGACGGCGTCGCGATCGCCAGTGGCTTCCTGGTCCGCCCGTCGCTCGGGGTTCTGCTCTTCCTCGCCATCCTGTTGCACAAGTTCCCGGAAGGCGTCACCATTTCGAGCCTGATGCTGGCCGGGGGACGGACGCGAGCACAGGCCGTCGGGGGAGCCGCCCTCCTCGGCCTCGCGACAGTGGTGGGCGTGGTGCTCACGGACAGCGTCGGAGGGCTGGCCCGGCACGGACTCGCGCTTTCGGGCGGGGTTACCCTGTATGTCGCCGCTTCGAATCTGGTGCCCGAGTTTCAAGCCAAGCGGAGTTGGTCCGTGGCGACCGCATTTTTTGCAGGTGCGGGCGCTCTCTGCCTGGCGAAGATCCTAC
>DATBCM010000171.1:0-3313 GCA_036270455.1 Gemmatimonadales bacterium
GGGAGATCTCGATTGCTTCATTTCGGTCCCGGGGGTGGGGTCGTACGCCGACGTGGCGGGATCGTCGGAGCCGGTGAACGTCGGCGAAGTGCGCTTTCGCGTCCTGACCTTGGCGGCTCTGATCCGGGCCAAGCGGGCCGCCGGCAGACCGAAGGATCAGGAGGCCCTCCTCGAGCTGGAGGCGTTGGCGGCGATCGCGAAGCCTCGCCCTCACCCCTCGATCTTGTAGATCTCGCGCCTCCCGATATCCACTAGGTCGTGGTAGCCCTGCATGATCGTCTCAAATTGCTTCATATCGGCGTCGGACGCACCCTTCGGCATCGCGCCCGAAATCATGGCCTCGAACGCCTGGAGACTCGGCACCTCCATCTCCCCCACGAGCGTCCAATAACGCTCGGCCGCGACGTCGGTCATGATGCGCATTTTTCCCATCCCCAGCTTCTCACTAAGCTTCGACATCGCCAGAAATTTCTCGACCAGCGGCCGGACTTTGCCCGGCTTGCAGTACATCACTTCGCGGATCAAGTACATCGGAACCTCCTTGGGTTATGAACTCGCTCCCGTATACCGCCGAATCGCCGCCCGCCACAAAGCCCGAGAAAACAAGAGTGCCGCCGCTCCCACGCCGACCGCCAGTAACGCGGTCGTAACGCTCAGGCGGCCGGTCAGCGCCGAGGCGGGGATGGTCGTGGTCCAGGCGACGGGCAGGAGATAGAAGAACAGGAACCGCAGCGCCGCGGGGTACGCCGAGACCGGGTAGCGCGCCCCTTCGAAGACCGCGTCGAACAGCGTCGCGATGTTCTCCACCGACACGAACCAGAAGGCGAGACTCATCAGGGTCACCCAGATCGCGTAGACCACCATCGCCGCCGCGACGAAGGTCACGAAGAACGCGATGATCTGAATCGTCGTGGGGAAATGACCGAGGTGCACGAGTGCGTACGCCGAGACCCCGAGCCCCAGGAGGATGTCGGCCAGGCGCCAGATGTCGATATGGCGGAACGTCACGAACACCTGCGCGTCCACGGGGCGCGAGAGCACGAGATCGAGATTCCCGGAGCGCACCTGCGCGGCGAGGTCGCCGATCCCGGGGCGCAGAATGGCCTCGACCAGGCCGGACAACGCATTGAACACGCCGAGGAGCACGACGACCTCCCAGAAGTCCCATCCCCCCAGGGTGGTCGCATGCCTGAAAAAAAGCGACAGCGTAAGCATCGCCGTGAGCAGGTAGAAACACGTGCTCGCGAACGACGCGACGAAGTTGGCCCGGTACTGGAGCTCTTCGGCTGCGTTCAGCCTCCAGAGGGCGGCGAGGACTCTCATCCGCCCGCGGCTCCGTAGCGCTTGATGCCGGCCTTCCAGGCCGTGCGGCAAAGCACCAGCCAAATGGCGATCCAGATCAGCTGACCCCGGAAGCCCACCCAGAGGTCAGCCCCGCGGCTCACGCCCGTGAGCACGTCCACGGGAAAGGCCAGCATGTACGGAAACCAGAGCCAGCTCGCGACGCCGGCGACGACGGGCGGGAGCAGCGAGAGGGGCGCAATCCGGCCCGCGAGAAAGAGCGATAGCCCGGCGTGCAGCTCCATGATGGAGGTGGCCCGCGTGGTCCAGAACGCCAGGAGTCCCGTGGTAAAGGAGATCAGGAATCGCAAGCTCGCGGCGAGCACGACAGCGACCGCCGTGATCGCGACGGTTTTCGGCGCGAAGGGCATGCGGACGACGGGCCACACGAGGGAGACGGAGACCCAGGTGACCAGGAGCGTCGTGGCGCTCCGGGCCTTGTACGCGATGTTGTCCGCGATGGCCTCGTGCACCGGATGGACGGGCCGGGGCAACTTGAAGTTCAGGTCCCCTTCGCGGATCCAGCGGTCCAGGTACCAGGAATCCCAGGCGATGGTGAGCTGGTTGATGAGCGTGAGCGCAAAGAAGTAGCGCGCAAAGTCGGTCCGGGTGTACCCGCCCACCGAGCCCTGTCCCGCAATCGACCACCAGATGCCGAGCGCGATGGCGGGCTCCATGACGCCCCACAGGATCCAGAGCACGATGGACGCGCGGTACTGGAGATCGACCAGCCACGCGTTGCGCATCAGGGCGCCGTAGCGCCTGGTCCAGACCCTAAGCACCGTCTTCGGCGCCCATGGCGAAGGCCCGCTGAATCACCTCCTCGATGGGCGGATCGGTGATCGAAATGTCCGCCACCGGCAGCTCGGCCAGGAGGCGAGCGCTGGTCGCGGCGGCGCGCTCACGGGGAGTCTCAAGCACCACGTTGGGGAACTGGTGCTCTTTGAGATCCCCAAAGCGCCGCAGCACCTCGTCCTCCACGTCCTGCTGAAGCACCACCTCCAACCGCTTCGCCCCCGCAATGCGGGCGACGAGCGCGTCCAGCTCGCCGTCGTAGAGCAGCTTGCCCCGGTTGATCATCAGCACCCGCGACGCGAGTGCCGTCACATCCTGCATATAGTGTGAGGTGAGGAGAATCGTGGCGCCATGGCGGTCCCGGTACGCCAGGAGAAAGCGTCTGATCGCTTCCTGTGCGGTCACGTCGAGCCCCAGCGTGGGCTCGTCGAGAAAGAGCACGGAGGGACGGTGCAGGAGCGCCGCGGCGAGCTCGCACTTCATCCGCTCGCCGAGGGAGAGTTGGCGGACCGGCTTGTCGAGAATGGCGCCCAAGTCCAGGAGCTTGGACAGCTCGTCCAGGCGCTCCTTATAGTCCCCGTCCGGGATATCGTAGATCGCGCGGTTCAAGACGAAGGTCTCGATGGGCGGGAGGTCCCACACCAGCTGTTGCCGCTGGCCCAGGACCAGGGTGATCCGTCTCTTGAACTCGGAGCCGCCCGTCCACGGATTGAACCCCACCACCTGGACCGATCCGCAGGTGGGATACAGAAGACCTGACAGCATCTTCAGGGTGGTGGTCTTGCCGGCGCCATTCGGTCCCAGAAAGGCGACGATCTCTCCCGGCTCGATCGAGAAGGACACGTCCCGGACGGCGTGGACGTCGCGGTACTTGGGACGAAACAGAGCGCGCAGGGCCCCGGACAGGCCGGAGTCGCGGACTTTGACTTGGAAGGATTTGGAGAGGCCGGTGGCTTGTATCGCGGTGGGCATGCAGAAAGGTGTCAGGGGTCGGGTGTCAGGTGCCAGGGTCTAAGGTTGTGTCCCTGACACCTGACACCTGACACCTAGGTCCCTCTCAAGGCATTCACGATCCCGAGCCGCGACGCCCGCACCGCCGGCAGGAATCCGCCGAGCACTCCCATCGACAAGGCGAAGATAAAGGCACCGATGACAATGCCGACCGTGAGCGAGAACC
>DATBCM010000172.1:0-1645 GCA_036270455.1 Gemmatimonadales bacterium
CCGCGGCGGCTCCTACCCGCGGCGAGATCCGCGGACCCGCGAGGGTCAGCGCTTCCCGGCGGAGCCGGGCGTCCAGGCGGGCGCGGAACTGCTCCGACGGCGTGAGAGTCTGCACCCCCTGAAGCGCCAACACCCCGCGACGAACCGCGGTGTCATATGAGCGGCACGTCTCGCACTGGGCGAGATGACGCTCAAAACGCCGCCGGTCGCGCGGGGTGGTGACCACACCATCGCGAAAATCGGTATAGCGATCGAGGAACTCAGCGCACTCCATGGTCGGCACCTATACCTCCCGTGCCGCCCGGTGGTTCCGCATTTCGTCGCTCAATCGAGCTGCGGGCCAATCAGATGCGCAAAGGTGTTCCGGGCCCGGTTCAGGCGGCTCTTCACGGTGCCCAGGTTGCAGCCCGTGATTTCGGCGATTTCCTGATAGCTCCGCCCCTCCAGCTCCCGGAGCACGAACACGGCCCGGTGATGCTCGGGCAGCTCCTTCACGCAGCTATCGACGGCGTCCTTCAAGTAGCGCTTGCGATACAGGTCGTCGGGGCGCGCGGTCGTGTCTTCGAACTGCAGCGGCCGGTGATCGGCGTCCCAGTTCTTCTTGATGGTCTGGAACAGCACCAGCGGATTCCGGGAGCGGTTCCGCAGCTCGTTCTTCGCCAGGTTCGAGGCGATGGTGTAGATCCAGGTCGAAAACTTCTTGGTCTGGTCGAAGCGATGGATGTGCCGGAACACCCGAATGAACACTTCCTGCACCAGGTCTTCCGCCCGCTCGCGATCGCCGATGGTCCGGTTCACGAAATTCAGCAGCCGGACCTGATACCGGTCGACCAGGGTACCGAACGCCTGCGGGTCGCCGGCGAGGTGCCGGGACACGACGTGCCCGTCATCGAGGTCGTGCAGCTTCTCCCGCTCGATGGCGCGGTCCGTGGCGACCGGTGTCGTCTTCCGCTTGAGGATTGCCCGCATCGTGAACTCCCAGGTTTCAGACAGAAAATTAGGGAACGCTTGGCTTGATCCTCCTTTCAAACTTGAGGCAGGAAGTGTACCACCCGTGTCCCTTCATTAACATTTGATTAAAGAAGACGTTACAGACCAGCTACCGGCGCACGTCCTCCCCGGGGGACATCAGAAAGACTACAGTCCGAACACGAACCCGGCTACCAGTAAGATGGCGGCCACCGTCTTGGCGTCGCAGATCTCCCCATCTCGAATGGCGGTCAGCACTTGCGAGAGGGGCCGTGGGGCCAGCTCGATGAACTCGTCAGCCTCCCGCGCCGCTTCGCCGGGAGTCAGATCCCGGGCCCAGAAGAGATGAATGCGCTCGTCCGTGAAGCCCGGCGTGGTCCAGATGGGGATCAGCGGCTCGATGCGCCCGGCGTGCATTCCGGTTTCCTCGAGCAGCTCCCGGCGCGCGCAGTCGGCCGGCGCCTCACCCTGGCCCAGACGCCCCGCGGGGATTTCCCACAGCGTCCCTCCGGTCGCGTAGCGGTACTGCTTTATGAGCAGGATCGTCGGGTCGGCTCCATCCGGATCGGACAGCACCGGCACCACCGCCGACGCTCCGGGGTGCCGGATCATCTCCAGCTCGCCGGTGGACCCGTCAGGGTAGCGCACGGTGTCCACGTCCAGATCGATCACCCTG
>DATBCM010000173.1:0-1770 GCA_036270455.1 Gemmatimonadales bacterium
CCGGATCGCGGATCCGCCGGTCCTGGGACGGACGCGGATCGAGGTCCCCGAGAATCAGCACCGGACGCCGGGACCGCCCCAGGGGCCGAAGCATGTCGGCCTGCCCGGGCTCCATCACGATCACCAGATCGGCGCCCGACACCGCGCCCGGCGTGACCACACGGGAGATGTGCCGGCGCAGGTCGATGCCCCGCGCGGCGGCGACTTCGATCGCGTTCGCGGGGGCCGGGCGATGGGCGCCGACGAACCCCGCCGACTCGATCCGGGTGCCCGCCGCCTGAGGGGGCAGGAGACGGCGGAGCGCGGCGGCCACGTACGGGGAGCGGCAGATATTGCCGTAACAGACAACCAGCACCGTCTGGGGCGGAGGTCCGGTCCGGAGGGACCGGCGGGCCCGGGCGCGGCGCCGGGGGTGGAGCACGCCGGTCACCCACCGGGCGACCGCACGCACGAGATCCCCGACTCGGTCGAGTGGCCGTCGCGCGGAGATCACCCTTCCTGCTTCTCGCTGCCCGCTTCCCGCTTGAGCTTCTCCCACCACTCCATCCGCTCGCGCACGGTCTTCTCGTATCCGAACTCGGACGGCGTGTACCAATGCGCGCCGCGGAGCGGCTCCGGCAAGTAGTCCTGCGGGGTGTAGGCGTCCGGATGATCGTGCGCGTACTGGTAGCCTTCGCCGTACCCGAGGCCCTTCATCAGCGGCGTCGGCGCGCTGCGCAGGTGGAGTGGCACCGGTTCACTCGGGTGCTGCCGGGCGGCGTTCTGCGCTTCACCGAAGGCGGTGTAGATGCGATTGGACTTGGGGGCGGTGGCCAGGTAGACCACCGCCTGGGCGAGCGCCAGCTCCCCTTCGGGTGAGCCGAGGAAGTGGTAGACCTCCTTGGCCGCGTTGGCGATGGTCACCGCGCGGGGATCGGCGAGCCCGACATCCTCGATGGACATCCGGACGATCCGCCGGGCGAGGTAGAGCGGGTCCTCTCCCCCCGCCAGCATCCGCGCGAGCCAGTACAGCGCGGCGTCCGGGTCGCTGCCCCGCACCGCCTTGTGCAGCGCGGAGATGAGGTTGTAGTGCTCTTCCCCCGATTTGTCGTACTTCGGAACGGGGCTTTCGAGTAGCGAGGCCACAACATCCCGCGACAGGGGATTCGTGATACGGGATTCGGGATTGGGGCGCCCAGCCCTGGTATCGAGCGCCACGGCCTCGACCGCATTCAGCGCGTGTCGCGCATCACCTTGCGCATAGTCCACCAAGGCCCTGATCGCGTCCTCGGAGAACACCAATCCCGAATCTCCAATCCCCAATCCCGCCTCCTTGGCCCCCCGTTCGACCACGGTGCGAATGTGCTCGGGAGCGAGCGGCTCGAGCACGAACACCCGGCAGCGCGACAACAGCGCGCCGGTCAGCTCGAAGCTCGGGTTCTCGGTGGTAGCCCCGATGAGGGTGATGACACCGTTTTCGACCCAGGGGAGAAAGGCGTCCTGCTGGGCGCGGTTGAACCGGTGAATCTCGTCGCAAAAGAGAATGGTGCCCCGGCCCTGATACTTGAGCCGTTCCTCTGCCTCCTTGATGATCTCGCGGACCCGTGCGACCCCTTCGGTGACGGCGGAAAACGGCTCGAAGTGCCGATCGGTGTAGTTCGCGATGATCTTGGCGAGCGTGGTCTTTCCGGAACCGGGGGGACCCCAGAAGATGCAGCTGCCGACCTGGCCGCGGCGGATCAGGTCTCCCAGCGCGCGGCCGGGGCCGAGGAGGTGCTCCTGGCCCAGGAA
>DATBCM010000174.1:0-2966 GCA_036270455.1 Gemmatimonadales bacterium
CCTCTTCCGTCAACTCGTTGAGGAACCCCATCAGCTTGTCCGCGAGCACCGGCGTCATGCCGGCCATCGCGGTGACGTCATCCCGCTCCAGATCGAGCACATCCTGCAGCGTCTTTTTCCCGTTCTGCTCGAGCACCGCCACGAGCTCGGCAGAGAGACCCTTCATCTCGCGCAGCGAGACCTTGACGGCCTGCTCTTCGTCGGGTGGCAGCGGTGCGAACAGCGGACCCTCGCCCCCGCGCTCCAGCCATTCACGGCTCGAATACAGATCGATCTTCCAGCCCGTGAGCTCCGAAGCGAGCCGGACGTTCTGGCCGTTCCGGCCGATGGCGAGGGACAGCTGGTCCTCGTCCACGATGGCCTGGATGGTCTTGGCGTCGGGATCGGAGAACACCCGGGCCACGCGCGCCGGCGCGAGCGCCAGCTTGGCGAAGCGCTCCGGGTCAGGAGACCAGGGCACGATGTCGATGCGCTCGCCGCCGAGCTCGTTGACCACGGCCTGCACGCGGGAGCCCTTGAGACCCACACACGCGCCCACCGGATCGATGGCGTCGTCGCGGCTCGCGACCGCGATCTTAGTCCGCGACCCGGATTCCCGGGCCGTGGCACGGATCTCGACGATCTGCTGCTGGATTTCCGGCACCTCGAGCTTGAACAGCGCCTTCACGAACGCCGGATCGGCGCGCGACAGAATGAGCCGCGGGCCCTTGGGCGTCTCTTCGATCCGCTTGAGCACCGCGCGGATCGTGTCGCCCTGATGGAAGTGCTCCCGATGGTTCTGCTCGCGGTACGGGATGATCGCCTCGGCCTCGCGGAACTTGGCGAGCATCACCACCAGCTTGCCGCGCTCGATCTGCTGCACCTCGCCGGAGAGCAGGTCGCCGACTTTGTCGGCGAACTCCTCGCGGATGCGGGTCCGCTCTCCCTCGCGCACCCGCTGGATGATCCGCTGCTTCGCGGCCTGCACCGCAGTCCGTCCGAACTGCTCCACCGGCACTTCCTCTTCCAGCACGTCACCGGGGGCGAAGTCCGGATCTTCGAAGCGCGCCTCTTCCAGGGAGATCTGGGAGCCTGGATCCTCGACCGCTTCCACGACGGTCTTGAGGACCACGACGCGCACCGTCCCCTTCATTTCGTCGATCGAGATCTCGGAACGGACATTGGGGCCGTAGCGCTTCACCAGCGCGGCGTGCATCCCGTCCTTGAGGAGATCGATCAGCCCGCCCCGGTCGAGCGACTTCGAGCTGGTCAGCTCGCGGAGCGCGGCAGCGACATCAACTGTGTTCGCCATATGGAAAAGAATCCTCTGTTGGACATCAGACATCAGTCATCAGACATCAGTCATTCGGTTCGTTCGGGAGGCGCAGACGTCTGACGTCTCACCAGTCGATTGCCAAATGGGCATCCCGCACGTCCGACAGCGCCACCGTTCGCTGCGCTCCGCCAGCCATCTCCAGGACCACCGTCTTCTCATCCGGCACCGACACGATCCGGGCCCGGACCCGGCCCAGCCCCTGGATCTTGGCGTTCACTTCCCGCCCCACGAACTGGACCCAATGCCGGGACCAACGAAGGGGCCGGTCCATCCCGGGGCTCGATACCTCCAAGACGTACCGCGAACCCAAGGGGCTCCCCGCGTCGAGCCACGCTTCCAGCGCGCGGCTCGCCGTGGAGCAATCCTCAACGGACACCCGTCTGGGGGTGTCTGAAGGCGGCCAGTCGATGCGGACTTGGACGAGGGGCCGGCCTGCGGTGCCGCCGATGCGGAGGTCAGCCAGGTCATAACCCAGGGCTTCGAGCCTGACCCGAAAGTCCTCTACGAGACTGTCGGTGAGCATAAAAAAAATCGCGGGCCAGACTTCGCCCGCTGCAGGCCGGAATGTACCCGGGGGCCTACTCAAGTCAAGGCGTCAAGTCTTTGGCCGGCCGAGGTATGCGACCATCCGGCCCGGTTTTCCGCCCGAAGCCCGGTGGGAGTGAAGATCGGCGTCATGAGCCGAGCACAGCGGGGAAACCGTGATCTCCCTGATGCCGAGTGACCAAGCCTGCTGAGCCAGGTGGGACCGGAGGTCAACACGACTCTTGGTGCTTTCGGGGACCGACTCACCGAGGGCATTTGCGACCTCATAACCTACTTCATAACACGCACCACAAATGCCTATGCCACAATGTATTACAAGACTTGAGACAGCGCTCTTCGACATCTCTGCGAGGGCCCTGGCTCCCACGCCGAGTACACCTCCGGCGGTCCCCCGCCACCCAGCATGAACGAGGGCGACGCCCCCTGACTTGGGGTCGGCGAGGTAAACGGGGATGCAGTCCGCCACGCTGATCGTGAGCAGGACGCCGGGCGTGGCGGTGACGTGTCCGTCCCACCCCTCCCCGATCAGCCACCCCTCGGGCACCGCCTCGTACCGGCGAACCTGAGTGCCGTGGACCTGCCGGGAGAAGACGACGGCGGGGAACTGCGGCCGAAAGTGCGCCTGAAAAGCGCGCCACCGGTCACTGGAGTCGAGATCGAGGGAAAAGCGATCGTGGCCTGTGGTGATCCCCGCCACCAGACCGAAGCGGGTCGCCCATTCCGTCAGCTCGAGCCTGGGGATTCCGTCCGGTAGGCCCTGCGGTGGGGCCTCCGGCAGCACCGACGTGATCACTCGACCCGCCGGATCTCCGCGCCGAGACCCCGGAGACGTTCGTCGATGCGCTCGTAGCCGCGCTCGATCTGGCCGATGTTGTGAATCACCGACTCGCCCTGCGCGGCCAGGGCCGCGAGCAGAATCGCCATGCCGGCCCGGATGTCGGGACTTTCCACCACCTGGCCGCGCAGGGCCGACGGCCCGGCGATCACCGCGCGATGCGGGTCACACAGCACGATCCGCGCGCCCATCCCGATCAGTTTGTCCACGAAGAAGGGCCGCGATTCGAACATCTTCTCGAAGACGAGCAACATCCCCGCGCACTGCGTC